>NZ_JBEZDW010000024.1:125997-126508 GCF_040802045.1 Microbispora sp. NPDC049125
TGTCGGAAGTCGGGCAGTTGGATGAGGCGTTGGGGGTGGCGCAGGAGGCCGTAGCAATTCGTAGGCGACTAGTGGAGCGGAACCCCAACGCTTACCAAGAGAACCTCGCGTCGGCTCTTAATAATCTTGGCAATCGCCTTACGTCAGTAGGGCGCTGGCCGGAGGCACGGCTAGCTACGGAAGAGGCTGTGGCAATTTATGATCGATTGGCGACAATAAGCCCAGCCGCCTATGAGGCTGACCTAACAACAACTCGGTCTAATCTTGCTGGCGTCTTGTTGGCGGCGGGTGACGTGGGGCGGGCCGTCACGTTGTACGAGCGTGTATTGGCTGACAGTGAGCGGGTGTTGGGTTCAGATCATCGCAACACGCTGATCTTGCGGGCCAATCTTGCTGGCGCCTACATGTCATTGGGCGACGTGGGGCGGGCCGTCACGTTGTACGAGCGTGTATTGGCTGACAGTGAGCGGGTGTTGGGTTCAGATCATCGCAACACGCTGATCTTGCGGGC
>NZ_JBEZDW010000024.1:126606-132274 GCF_040802045.1 Microbispora sp. NPDC049125
GCCAATCTTGCTGGCGCCTACATGTCATTGGGTGACGTGGGGCGGGCCGTCACGTTGTACGAGCGTGTATTGGCTGACAGTGAGCGGGTGTTGGGTTCAGATCATCCCGAAACCGTCGCTGTTAAGGTCGGCCTCGCCTATTGTCGAGCTGCGGCAGGAGACGTGGCCGGTGCTAGGGCTGCCCTCGCAGAAATTCTTCCGATACAAGAGCGGGTATTGGGTGCCTCTCACCCTGACACTCTTAGTGCCCGTCATAGCTATGCTCTGTTGTCTGGTCGAGCGGGAGATGCCGCGGCAGCAGTGAAAGCGTTCAGACAACTTTTGATTGACTATGAGCGGATATTGGGAGCTGGTCACCCTGATACAGTGCGTGCTCGCAAAGACCTTTCTTACTGGCGGCAGAGGACCTCATCCGACGCCTGACTGACGAGAAGCGGCAGTTACACAGTTGTGTAATATTTGGTTGACTCAGTGGTTATCAAACATCGGCGGCGCTTTCCATTACTTGCCAATGGGCGGATTTCTGCCTTCGCCCGCCTCAATTGCGTTGGAGAAGATCTCGGCAGCTGAGGCTTCTGCTGCTCGAATGACGTGGGCGTAGACGCGGAGCGTGATTGACGGGTCGACGTGGCCGAGGCGCGCCGCGACCACGTGGACGGGAACGCCGGCCAGGAGAAGCGTGGTCGCGTGAATGTGGCGGAGGTCGTGGAGCCGCGCGTGTGGCAGCGGCTCAGCAGGCTTCGGGGCGTTCTTTGGAGCGTTGTACCGCTTGATCAGTATGGGCATCAGGGAGGACACGGTGTCCGGGTGGATCGGCTCGCCCCACCCTGTTGTAAACACGTGGTCACCAGCGCCGCGCCATTCCTCGCCCGCAAGCAGCTTGTCGGCCGCCTGCTGCTTCCGGTGTGCCTTGAGGGCCTGGACGGTGCTCTGATCGATCGAGATCACCCGGGTTCGCCCGGTTTTGGTGGTCCCCTCGATGCGCTCCCCGTCGATGAAGGCTGCGGAGCCGGTGATGGTGATATCGCAGGCGTCGAGGTTGACTGAGGACCAACGAAGGTTGAGCAGTTCGCCGCGACGAGCGCCCGTGTAGGCCGCCAGGTGGAAGAAGGCGAACAGGCGATGCCGACGCGCCACGGCGAGGAAGGCGCGTAACTGCTCGGGAGTCCACACGCTCCCAGGTTCGGCCGGAGTGCGACGAGGACGCTTGGCGCGCTCGACGGGGTTTGACGCAAGCACCTGGTCTACTTCGACCGCGTCCCGGAACGCCTTACGAAGCACTGCGTGCACATAGTCGATCGTGCGCGCCGAGAGTTTCCGGCCGTTCTTCCCACCGCCGGCCATGAGATCCCGGTAGAGCTTCGTGATCGTGGCCGGGCGTACCGCCTGGAGCTTCTGGCCGCCGATATGCGGCTTGACGTAGCGGTTGATGATGTCTCGGTAGTCCTTGAGCGTCTTCGGCTTGATCTCGACGGCATGGGCCTCGATCCACTCATCGAGGTACTCCCCCACGCTGATCGCATTCCGGTCGACGTACTCACCGCGGCGCGCGCTGACGCGCGCTTCGTCACGAGCCGCCTTGGCCTCATCCTCTGTGGCGAAGCCGCCGACCCACTTGGGTTTGCTCTCCCCGGTCTCCGGGTCTTTGACCCGGATCACGTAGGACCACGTGTTGCCGCGCTTCATGACCCCGTCACGGAGCTTGGGCGCGATCTTCTGGCTCGGCTTCTTCCGAGGCTCCGGGGCGCTGACAAGGGGCCTGGTCATGCGGCACGCTCCTGTGAGGCCAGGCGGGAGATGTAATCAGTGAGAGCGGCTATGGGGACACGCCGGGAGCCGTCGATGCGGACCGAGCCGACAGTGCCGGAGGCTATGAGCTGGTAGAGCTTGGCGCGCGAGATTGCCAGAGCTTCGGCGGCCTCCGGGACGGTGAGCAGAAGCCGAGTCATGATTCACCTCCGTAAGGCTGCATGGAAGCGGTCATTGGAGTTCCGGTGATAGCGGCGGCGAGGAGCGCGTCTCCGGCAGAGAGGCCCTGTCCGGCGTACTGCCAGGTCGCGATCACAAGGACGGTGTCCTCGTCGACGAGGGGGAGGCGGCCGTTGGTGATCTGCTCGTCACGCTTGTGTTCGGCGCGTGCGGCGCGGAGGGCACCGAGAGTGGTGGAGTAGCGGCGGGACTTGGTGGAGAAGTGGCCGCGGAAGCCGAGCATGTGTGCCCACTGGATCAGCCGGAGGTCGGCCAGTTCGTCGAGGGAGCCCAGGCGGAGGCATTCGGCGATAAGGCGTCGGGCGTGGTCGCGGATGGGCAGGGCGGCCAGGTTGTCGAGGAGCTGGACGCGCCGGTCCAGGGTGCCGACGCATTCGGCTGCTTTGGTGGCGTACTTGGCGATGTAGGCGGCGACGGCCTGTTCGGTGAGGTCGCCGCTCATGGTGATCGGTCGGACGTCGAGTTGCGCGCCCCAGCGCAGGACGCGGGAGAGTTCGCCGGCCGCTGTGGGGGGCGTGACGGTGACGGCGGAGGCGGCGTGTTGTATGGCTTGCGTGAGCATGTCGGCGCTTGCCCAGGCCGGGGGCGGGGAGGTGGGACCGTCCGGGCCGTCGAGGCGGATGACGGCGTGGAGATGGACGACGCCGCGCTTTTGGTATTCGGCGACTTTGGCGAAGGAGACGACGAGTTGCCCGGCGAGGCCCTTGAGGGTCAGGCCGGTGAGCTTGGCCAGGTGCCGGCGAAGCGCCATGGTGAAGCGGCGCCACAGTTCCGGCGCCATCGCGTTGAACAGGACCGAGCTGGTGTAGTCGTAGCAGTCGGGGCACAGCGGCTCACCCAGGCACGCCTCGTCGGCCCCGTGCCGAGCGGTGCAGGACATCACTTGCCCGTGCGGACACCTCGGAGCGTCGCGGCGTGGGTGGCAGGGCAGGACCTTGCCGTCCTTCTCCCGCCGGGAGTGCACGGTCCCGAACGACGGCGCGGTCAGGGTGACGAACAGGCACGGGTGGGCGGCCACCGTGTTCGGGACGCCTTTGCCGCCGATGAGGCCAGCGCGGACGAGGTGGTAGGTGTCGGCCCGGTAGGTCTCGGCGCAGGACGGGCAGCGGGAGGCCCGGCGGGTCTTGCAGGGCACGCGCAGCATGCCGTCCGGTTCGAGGTGGGTGCTGTAGCGGTGGAGCAGGTGGCCGGTGGCGCGATCGTAGTGCTCGACCTTGCCGCGCAGGTGGATCGGCTGTCGGCAGCCGCCGGTCCGGCGGATCTGGGCGGCCCAGCGGGCGTAGTGGGGGTCGTGGAGCCGGGTGATGAGTCCGGCGATGGCGTGGGTGGTTGGCATGATGGGTGGGTCCCTTCTGGGCTGTGAGGTTCGGTGTGGGATGGCCCCCGACGTGGCGGACGTCTTGGCGGATGTGTGGTCACGCCGGGGGCACCGCGGTTCAGCAGGTAGCAAGGGCGGTCAGCAGAAGCCGAGACCGTTGCAGTGGCGGCAGGTGTCGCCGTAGCTGTCGAGCCCGCCCCCGCCGCAGTGGCAACACTGGTAGCCCTTCGGTTCGATCTCGACGGGCGGGGCGTCGTCACCGTTGTTCATGCGGTCCACCTCCTTCCGCTGCGCTTGGGCGCGGTGTTGACGAACACGCGCCAGGTGTAGGGCCGGCTGTGCAGCGGCAGGACGGGTGAGATCGAGCCGACCGGTAGGACGGCGCGGATGGTGCGGAGGGCGTAGGCGAGTTCGGCGTGGGTGCCTTCGATGCGGATGTGCATGGGGAGTTTCCTTTCGTTCAGGCGGCGTGAGCCGGGTTGGTGGCGTGGGGGGTGTCGGGGGTGATGCAGTCGGTGTAGGAGATGAGCGCCTCGTGCCGGGCGCGGGCGTCGGCGGGTACGGCCGTCGCTTCGTAGCGGACGGGGCCGAACTCCAGGACGGTCGTGTAGTGGCCGGACGGCGTCCGCTCGACCGGTGTTGCGAGGAGGGTGGCGATGCGGTCGATCTCGGCGCAGATCTCGGCGTCGCTCCCGCGCTTGGGGAAGTACATGACGTAGACCGAGTTGCGGGGGACGGGGACGGCGGGGTGGGTCTCCAGGTAGGTAGCCAGGGCGCGAAGGCCGGTGATGATGGCCGTGCGGTGGTCGGTGATGGACATGGGTTCTCCGTTCACAGGGCGTCGGATGTGGTCCGCAGGGTGCGGAGCAGGTCGGAGGCGAGTTGGTTGGACACGCCGAGGCGGGCGCGCAGCAGGTCGCGGGTGATCGGTCTGCCGTGTCGGGTGTGGTGTTCGTCGGCGACACGGCGGGCGTAGTCGACGAGTGCGGGGGATGGTCCCGGGGCGTCGTCCCCGCCGTCCTTGCCGTCCTGGATCGCCGGGACGAGCGCGGGGACGGAGGACGGGACGCCGGCCGTCGAGGACGGAGCAGAGAGGGGCGCGGACGGGATTGGGGACGGGTCGGTCCGGGGGCCGGAGGCGCGCCGTTCCAGCATGGAGACGGCCACGAGGAACGCCCCGGCGGGAGTGCCGGCGGTCAGCCAGCCCCAGAAGGTCGGGGAGGCTTGGTGGAGGTTGGCGGCCAGGGACAGGGCGATCCCGGCGACGAGGACGAGGGTCGGCCAGGAGATCCAGCCGGTGCGGGACCGTCCGGTCTTCTTGTCCCGCTGGCGTTCCCGGGCGGCCATGACACAGGTGAGGTCGACGCAGACGGCCACGGCCCAGGCCATCCACCCGTCTTGGCCGCTGGCGGCGGCGGTGTCGCGGATGTGGGTGAAGCTGCCGGCCCCGGCGATGGCGGCCAGGACGAGGACCGGCCCGGAGTCGGCCAGCCGCGCGGCGAGCCGGGAGGCGATCGTGCGCATGGGGTTCCTCCTTCCGGTATGTGGGTGGGTGGTCAGGCGGCGAGCTGCGGGCTACCGCCGCCGGACAGTTCGTGGGCGAGGCCGGAGGCGGCGACCTGTCCCCACGAGGGCGCCATGTGGGCGAAGGCGTCGGCCGCCTGTTCGGCCGCAGTGGTGGAGACGTAGCCGGAGCGGGCGCGGTACCACCGGCCGTCGTTGCCGGTGATGACGGCGACCCCGGGCAGTTCCGGCGGGATGGACCGGGCGGCGACCAGGGCGTCAGGGTCGAGGTCTCCCAGGGTCATCACGGCGGTTTCGGGATCGTTGACCCGGTGACAGACGCGCCCGCCGATCTGGGCGCGCAGCGCGGTCACGCCGGGTCCGAGGTCGGAGCCGATCCGCTGACCGGATAGGACGAGGTGGATGCCGAAGGCGCGGCCGAGCTGGGCGATGCGGAGCAGGGCGGTAGCCGTACGGGTGACTTGGTCCTTTTCGGCTTTGTCGGCGGTGAGGAATAGTTCGGCGATCTCGTCGACCAGGACCACGACGGGGATGGGCCGGGAGGCGTCGGGGAGTTGCCAGATGTCACGTACACCCATCCGGCGGCAGGTGAGCATCCGGGCGCCCATGACCGTGATCAGGTCTGCCAGCAGGTCCAGGCATTCATCTCGTGAAGTGGCGAGCGAGGTGAGCCGGGAGGCGTAGGCCGACAGCTCCACGCCGCCTTTGAGGTCGAAGCCGACCAGGGCGACCGGCTGCGGCGCTAGTGTCCTGCGCCTGAAATTCGTCGGCAATATCGTGCGAGGGATTCGAGGATCTCCTCTGCGGTCTTCTTCCATACGAACGGCCGAGGGTTGT
>NZ_JBEZDW010000025.1:0-96968 GCF_040802045.1 Microbispora sp. NPDC049125
ACATTCCGAACCCGGAAGTTAAGCCTTCCAGCGCCGATGGTACTGCACCGGGGACGGTGTGGGAGAGTAGGACACCGCCGGACAATCATTTGTTCGACAGGAGAAGCCACCCCAACGGGGTGGCTTTTTCTGTTTCCACCATTTTTCCTGTTTCCACCAGGGGCCGACCGGCTGGACGGGTCCTCGTCGCGCCGCAAGCGGCGGCAGAATCGAGGAGACCCGTCGTTCGCGTCATCGTGCGACCCCCGGAGGACGACATCGACTGGACGGAACACACCCCCGAGGCCCTCGGCATGGACCAGGCCGGCCTTTCACGTGTGGTCGGGCTCGTCGAAGCCAGGGGAGCGAAGGCGCAGCTCTGCGTCCTCCGGGACGGCGCCGTCGTGCTCGACCGGGCGTTCGGCTGTGAGCCTACGTCGCTGTTCTGGATCTTCTCGGCCGGCAAGCCGTACACCGCGATGCTGGTGCACCTGCTCTCCCAGCGGGGACGGCTCAGCCTGGATGCTCCGGTCGCCACGTACTGGCCGGAGTTCGGGCGCCACGGCAAGGATCGCATCACGATCCGCCACGTGCTGCAGCACCGTTCCGGCCTGCCCAGCGGAGGGACGCTCTTCGGAGACCTGCTCGCCATGACCGACTGGCGGCGCTCGGTGCGGCGCATCCAGAACGCCCGGCCGCGCTGGCCGGCGGGGCAGGTTCCGGCCTACCAGCCGCTCGCGTACGGGTTCGTGCTCGGCGAGCTGGTACGCAGGGTCACGGGCAGCCCGATCGAACGGCTTCTCGCCCTCGAACTGCTGGCGCCCCTGCGATCGGGTGACACCTACCTGGGGCTCCCGGACGCGGAATGGCCGCGGCACGTCCCCATCCGGGCCGGGGGACCGGCGGGCGTCGGTGTGGAGACGGTGCTGAACAGGCGCTCGACGCGGCGTGCGGTGATCCCCGCGGCAGGCGTCTCGACGACCGCGCGGGACCTGGCGGCCTTCTATCTGATGCTGCTGCGCGGAGGCTCGGCCGACGGTGTGCGCCTCCTGGAACCCGCGACCGTCGAGCTGGCCAGGACGCCGACAAGCGAAGGCGAGATCGACCGGACGGTGAAGGTGCCGATCCGCTGGTCCCACGGCTTCCAGCTCGGCGGCCCGAGGCCGGGCTGGCCGGCCCCGGGGCCAATGGGCGCGCGCGCCAGCCGGCGCACGTTCGGGCACAACGGCAGCGGCTGCTGCATCGCGTGGGCCGACCCCGAGCGCGGCCTCGTCGTCGCGTACCTCACGAACAGGCTCACCACGAGGAGCGCCGACGTCCGCCATCAGACGAACGTCGCCGACGCGCTCCTCGCGGCCTGCGACGGCACCACCCGGCGGGCGGTGGCCGGCCCGGGATGAGGTGGTCAGCTCGACACGAGACGGTAGCCGACCCCGCGGACGGTCTGGATCATCGCGTCCTCCACGTCGCCGAGCCGCGCCCGCAGCCGCTTCACATGAACCGCGATGGTGTTCGTCGACATGCCGTCCGCGGAGTGCCACACGTTGCGCATGATCTGCTCGCGGGTGACCGTCCGGTCGGCGTTGCGCATCAGGTAGTGCAGCAGCTCGAACTCACGCAGCGGCAGGTGGACGATCCTTCCTCCCACCTTCACCTGGTACGCGGTGACGTCCAGCTCGACGTCCCCGATGGTAAGCACGATCCGATGGGTGTCCTGCCGGCGGAAGGCGGCATGAACGAGGGGGAGAAGCTCGGGGACGCGATAGGGCCTGGCGACGCAGGCCGTGGCCCCCGCCTCAAGGGCCTGCAGCGCCTGCGCGGCATCGCTGCCGAAGTCGATGCCGAGCAGGACGGGTACGGCTCGCGCGTGCCGTACGGCGCGGACGAAGTCCACGGGGCCCACGATCGGAAGGGACGCGCTGATCAGAACGGCGTCAGGCCGCAGCGCGCCGGCCTGGATCAGCGCCTGGGCGCCGTCCGGCACGCCGGTCACATCGACGCCCTCGGCCTGCAAGGCGGCCGAAAGCTGCCGTATGAGAACGGCGTCCGGATCGGCCACCAGGAGTATGGGCGCCGTCCGCGTGTCCCCCGCCACTGCGGATGCCGTCACCGGCGTGCCTCCAATGCTTGTCAGCCGAAGCGCCCCGTGATGTAGTCCTCGGTCGCCTTCTCAGTCGGATTGGTGAAGATCTTCGAGGTGTCGGACATCTCGACGAGCTTGCCCGGCTGGCCCTGTGCCGCCAGGTTGAAGAACGCGGTCTTGTCGCTGACCCGGGCCGCCTGCTGCATGTTGTGGGTCACGATCACGATCGTGTAGTCCTGCTTGAGCTTGCCGATCAGATCTTCGATCGCCAGCGTCGAGATGGGGTCGAGAGCCGAGCAGGGCTCGTCCATGAGGAGGACCTGCGGCTGCACGGCGATCGCCCGTGCGATGCACAGGCGCTGCTGCTGACCGCCGGACAGGCCGGAACCCGGCTTGTTGAGCCGGTCCTTGACCTCGTTCCACAGGTTGGCGCCCTTGAGCGAGTCCTCGACGATGCCTTCGAGCTGGGACCTGCTGTGACGGTGGTTCAGCCGCAGCCCCGCCGCCACGTTGTCGAAGATCGACATCGTCGGGAAGGGGTTGGGGCGCTGGAACACCATGCCGATGGTGCGCCGGACCGACACGGGATCGACGTCCTGGCCGTAGAGGTCCTGGTCCTCCAGGCGGACCTTCCCCTCGACGCGGGCGCCGGGGATGACCTCGTGCATGCGGTTCAGGGTCCGCAGGAACGTCGACTTGCCGCAACCGGAGGGGCCGATGAACGCCGTGACCGAGCGGGGCTCGATCGTCATCGTGATGCCCTCGATCGCCTTGTGCGAACCGTAGTAGGCGTCGAGGTCCGACACCTCGATCTGCTTGGCCATGTTCCTAGGACCTCCTCGCGGGCGAACGCCACCAGTTGATGAGGCGTGCGACCAGGTTGAGCAGCATGACGATCAGGATCAGCGTGAGCGCGCCGCTCCAGGCGCGGTCGATGGCGGTGTCGTTCGGCCGGCCGGCCTGATCGAAGACATACAGGGGGAGCCCCATCTGCGGACCGTTGAACGGGTCCTCGTTGATGGAGTCGGTGATGAAGACGGTCAGCAGCAGCGGCGCGGTCTCACCGGCGACGCGGGCGACGGCCAGCATGATGCCCGTGATGATGCCGGTGAACGCGGTCGGCAGCACCACCTTGACGATCGTGCGCCACTTGGGGACGCCCAGCGCGTAGGACGCCTCGCGCAGCTCGTTCGGCACGAGCTTGAGCATCTCCTCGGTGGATCTGACCACCACCGGCATCATCAGGATCGACAGTGCGAGGGCTCCGGCGAATCCGGAGAACGGCATGCCGAGCACGAGGATCCAGAAGGCCAGGACGAAGAGCCCGGAAACGACGGAAGGGACGCCGGTCATGACGTCCACGAAGAAGCTGATGACTCTCGACAGGCGTCCGCCCTCGCCGTACTCGACGAGGTAGACGGCGGTGAGCAGGCCGATGGGGACCGCGATGAGCGAGGCCAGCAGGACCTGCTCAAGCGTGCCGATGATCGCGTGGTAGGCCCCGCCGCCGGCGTCCCTCGCCCCGATGTTGCGCATCGAGTGGGTGAGGAACTCCAGGTCGAAGCGCTTGAGCCCGTTCGTGACGACCAGCCACAGCACGGACAGCAGCGGGATGATCGCGAGCGCGAAGGCCAGGTAGACGAGCACCTGGACGATGCGGTCCTTGACGCGCCGGCTCGTGGAGATGGGGTGGATGCCGGTCTGCACGGTGGTCACGCGGCGGCCCCCCGGAACTCCTTGCGGCGGGCGATGACCATGCGGGCGGCCATGTTCACCAGCAACGTGATGAGGAACAGGACGAGACCGGTGGCGATGAGCGCCCCGCGGCCGATGTCGGTGGCCTCACCGAAGCCGTTGGCGATGTTCGCGGCGATGCTGTTGCCGCTCGGGGTGAGGACGTGGAAGGAGATGTTGAACGTGGCCGGCAGGATCAGGGCGACCGCGATGGTCTCGCCCATCGCCCGGCCGAGGCCGAGCATGGCGGCGCTGATGACGCCGGGGCGGCCGAACGGCAGCACCGCGATCCTGATCATTTCCCATCGGGTGGCGCCGAGGGCCAGCGCGGCCTCCTCCTGGAACTTGGGCGCCTGGAGGAAGACCTCGCGGGAGATCGCGGCGATGATCGGAAGGATCATGATGGCGAGCACCAGTGAGGCGGTGAGCATGCTCTTGCCCACCACCGGATCGCCTCCGAAGAGGGGAATCCAGGCGAAGTAGGTGTTGAGGAACTTCGACGGCCCCAGCATGAACGGCACGAGGAAGGCGACCCCCCACAGGCCGTACACGACGCTGGGAACCGCCGCGAGGAGGTCGACGACGTAACCCAGGGCCGAGGCGAGCCGGCGCGGCGCGTAGTGCGAGATGAACAGCGCGACGCCCACCGCCACAGGGGTGGCGATGATCAGAGCGATCAGCGAGCTCAGCACGGTGCCGAAGGCGAGGGCCCCGATGCCGAAGACGGGCTTGGTCGCGTTCGGCTGGAAGGTCAACTCGGTCAGGAAGTGGGAGGTGTTGGCCTGGAGGGCGGGGACGGCCTTGACGACCAGGAACACCCCGATCGCGGCCATGATCGCCAGAAGGGCGATGCCGGCGGCGAGCGAGGCGAAACGGAAGGGAGCGTCTCCGCGGCTGCGCCGGAAGGCGGACCGGCCAAGGGCCGGCCCGCTCTTCCTGGTACCAAGTGATGTGGCCATCTGGCTAGGAGATCGCCTCGACAGCGGTGCGGACCTTGGAGATGAGGCTGGTCGGCAGCGGGGCGTAGCCCAGGGTGGTCAGCGCCTGCTGACCCTCGTCACCGGCGGTGTAGGTCAGGAACGACTTGACCAGCTTGGCCTGGTCGGCGGCGAGGCCCTTCTCGCAGGTGATCTCGTAGGTCACCAGGACGATCGGGTAGGCGCCGGCGGCCTTGGTGGCGTAGTCGATCCCGAGCTTCAGGTCGTTGCCGGTGCCCTTGACCTCGGCGGCCTCGACGGTCTTGGCGGCGCTCTCCGGGGTGAGCTCGACGAACTCGCCCGAGCCGTTGGCGACCTTGGCCTTCTGGAGCTGGGAGTTCTCGGCGAAGGACAGCTCGACGTAGCTGATCGCGCCCTCGGTGCTCTTGACCGAGGAGGCGATGCCGTCGGAGCCCTTGGAGCCCTGGCCCTGGGCCTCGGCGGGCCACGCCTTGGCGGGCTCGTACGGCCACTCGGCCGTGGCCTGGAGGAACTTGGTGAAGTTGGCGCTGGTGCCGGACTCGTCCGAGCGGTGGAACGCCTGGATCGCGGTCGAGGGCAGCTTCGCGTCGGGGTTGTCGGCCTTGATGGCCGGGTCGTCCCACTTGGTGATCTTGCTGTTGAAGATGCCGCTGATGGTCTTCGGCGACAGCTGGAGGCCGTCCACCCCTGGCAGGTTGTAGACGACGGCGACCGGTCCGATCACCATCGGCAGGTTGATGGCCTTGCCGGTCTTGCAGCGGGCGTCGGCCTGGGCGGGCTCGCCCTTGGTGTCGTCGAGGGCCGAGTCGGAGCCGGCGAAGGCCACGGTGCCCTGGATGAAGGCCTGGACGCCGGCGCCCGAGCCGCTCGGCTGGTAGTTGATGCTGACACCCGGGTTCGCCGACTGGAACGACTTCTTCCACTCCGCGATGGCGTTGGCCTGGGCGGACGAGCCGGCGGCGTTGATGCTGCCCTTGGTGGTGTCGTCACCCTGAGCGGCGGCACTCGACGTGCCTCCGGGGGTGCCGGAGTTGTCATCGGTACCGCATGCGGCGAGCGAGAGCACGCCGGCGATGGCGGCTACGGCGAGCCGGCCTGCATACTTCACGGTTGTTCCTCCCGTTGTCTCTTCAACAGCAGGGACATTAGGGAGCGAAGGTGGCCTGATCCCCTGGTAAAGGTGAACGAGTGGTGAACTGGCACGGTCGCTTTGTGTGATCTCGGATAGATAACGACCAGGTCACGACCGTTATGGGAGAGGATCGCTTCATGAAGCGCGTATGTCTGGTCTGCATGGGGAACATCTGCCGGTCGCCGATGGCCGAGGTCGTGCTGCGGCGCACGTTCGCCGGCCGCGGGCTCGACGTGGAGGTGGACAGCGCCGGCACCGGCGGATGGCACGCGGGCGACCCGATGGACGAGCGTGCGCTGTCGACGCTGGCCGACCACGGCTACGACGGCTCGGCGCACCGGGCCCGCCAGTTCGACCCCGCGTGGTTCGCCGAGCGCGACCTGATCCTGGTGATGGACCGCGACAATCTGCGCGCCGTACGGCGGATCGCACCGCCGGGCGCGGACGTGCGGCTGCTGCGCTCCTTCGACCCGGCGGCCCCCGCGGACGCGGAGGTGCCCGACCCCTACTACGGGGGCGCCGAGGGGTTCGTCGAGGTCCTGCGCATGATCGAGGACGCCGCCGAGGGGGTGGCGAAGCACCTTGAAGATCATTAGGGATCTCGGCCGCAGCCACGCGTGGACGCTCCACGAGGCCGAGCTCGACGACGGCCGCCGGGCCTTCGTCAAGTCCGTCGCCGCAAAGCCGGTGTCCGGTGACGGCGGGGCCGGTTTCACCGCCGAGGCGGCGGGGCTGCGCTGGCTCGCCGAGGCGGACGCCGTCGCCGTGCCTGAGG
This sequence comes from Microbispora sp. NPDC049125, assembly GCF_040802045.1. Lineage (NCBI taxonomy): Bacteria > Bacillati > Actinomycetota > Actinomycetes > Streptosporangiales > Streptosporangiaceae > Microbispora > Microbispora sp. NPDC049125. The sequence continues at coordinate 6,663 of NZ_JBEZDW010000025.1, forward strand.
TGATCGAGGCGGACGGCGACATTCTGGTGCTGGAATGGGTCGAGACGGGGCCGGCGAGCGCCGGCGCGGCGGAGCGGTTCGGGCGGGAGCTCGCCGCCCTCCACGCCGCCGGGGCCGGCGGCTTCGGCGCGCCCTGGCCCGGAACGATCGCCGAGCTGGCGATGGACAACACACCCGTCCCCGACTGGACGTCGTTCTACGTCACCCGCCGCGTCCTGCCGTTCGTACGGCTGGCGCGTGACGGCGGCCATCTGACGGCGCACGACGTCGAGCTGGTGGAGGAGGCCTGCGCGTACCTGCCTGAGGTCGCCGGGCCGGCCGAGCCGCCGAGCCGTGTGCACGGCGACCTGTGGAACGGCAACCTGCTCTGGAGCGGCGGCCGGGTCGTGCTGATCGACCCCGCGGCGCACGGCGGGCACCGGGAGACCGACCTCGCGATGCTGGCGCTTTTCGGCGCGCCCCATCTCGGCACGATCCTGGGTGCCTACCGTGAGGCGGCGCCGCCGGCGGACGGCTGGCGTGAGCGCGTCCCGATGCACCAGCTCCACCCGCTCGCCGTGCACGTCTGCCTGTACGGCGAGGCCTACCGGGGCAGCCTGTTGTCGGCCGCCGCCGAGGTGCTGGCCATCTGAGGGTGCCGCGGTGGGGCGCCGTCAGCGGCGGGACAGGCGCTTCAGCACCTCGGGGTGGAGAAGGCCGTTGGTGCAGACCAGGCTGCCGCCGTCGAGTGGCGGGGTGCCGTCGAGCGCGGTGCACGCGCCGCCGGCCTCCTCCACGATGACGGTGAGCGCGGCCATGTCCCAGGCGGAAAGCTCGGGCTCGGCCGAGATGTCCACCGCCCCCTCGGCGACCAGCATGTGCGACCAGAAGTCCCCGTAGCCGCGGCTGCGCCACACATCACGGGTGAGGTCGAGGAAGGGGTCGAGCCGGTCGCCCTTCTCCCACTCCTCCAGGTCGGAGAAGGAGAACGAGGCGTCGCCCAGGCGGCCGACGGACGAGACCTGGCAGCGGGTCGCCTTGGTGAGGCTGCGGCCCGTCCAGGCGCCCCCCTCCTTGGCGGCCCACCAGCGGCGGCCGATCGCCGGCGCCGAGACCACTCCCACCACGATCTGGCCGCGCTCCATCAGGGCGATCAGCGTGGCCCACACCGGCACGCCGCGTACGTAGTTCTTCGTGCCGTCGATCGGGTCGACGATCCATGAGCGCATGCCGTACCCGGTCATGCCGTACTCCTCGCCCATGACGGCGTCGCGCGGGCGGGCGCGCTTCAGCGTGCCGCGGATCGCCTCCTCGACGGCCCGGTCGGCGTCGCTCACCGGGGTCAGGTCGGGCTTCGTGTCGACCTTCAGGTCGACGGCCTTGAACCGCCGCATCGTGATGTCGTCGGCGGCGTCCGCCATCACGTGCGCGAGGCGCAGATCGTCGCTGTATCCCATCACAGGCCCCAAGGTATCGCGCCCGCGGGCCCGGACATCAGGTCCGGATCGCTCCAGGCCGTACTGGCTAGTAACATCTGCGGCCATGGACATCGGCGCATTTCTGCTCGACACGGTGCCGTTCGCGCGGCTGCTGGGGATCTCCTTCGACTCGGTGGGCGGCGGTGCGGCCGTGGCCCGCCTGCCCGACCGCGACGACCTGCACAACCACGTGGGCGGGCCGCACGCCGGCGCCCTGTTCTCGCTGGCGGAGTCGGCGTCGGGGGCGGCCATGCTGTCGGCGTTCGGCGACCAGCTATCCCGGGCCGTGCCGCTGGCGACCGACGCCCGCATCCGCTACCGCAAGCTGGCGAAGGGGGAGGTGACGGCGTCGGCGACGCTGGTCGCCGACCCCGCCGCGGTCGTCGCCGAGCTCGACGCGGGCAGGCGCCCCGAGTTCGAGGTGGAGGTCGGCATCCGCGACGCGCGGGATGTCACCGTGTGCGAGATGACGGTCTCGTGGACGCTGCGCCCCAACCGCTGACCCCCTGACCCGCGTGGTCAGTCGTCGTCGGCCCCTTCGCGGCTGGACAGCAGCCGCCTGAGCGACTCCAGCCGTGCCGGGGGTGCGTGGCCCTCGGCCACGAAACGGTCGAGCGCGCAGTCGTCGTCGCCGAGATGGGTGCAGCCCTTCGGGCAGTCGACGGCCGCCTCGTTCAGGTCGGGGAAGGCCGCGAGCACGGTCTCCACCTCCACGTGCGCCAGGCCGAAGCTGCGCACCCCGGGCGTGTCGATGATCCAGCCGCCTCCGGGCAGCTCCAGCGCGACCGCCGAGGTCGAGGTGTGCCTGCCCCGGCCGGTGACCGCGTTGACGTGGGAGACCGCCCGGTGGGCGTGCGGCACGAGCGCGTTGACCAGGGTCGACTTGCCGACCCCGGAGTGGCCGACCATCACGCTGATCTGGTCGGCCAGCGCCTCACGCAGCTCGTCGAGCTCCCCGCCCCTGCGCACCACGACGTACGGCACGCCGAGCGGGTCGTACAGCGACACCAGATCGGCGGCGGGGGCCAGGTCGGCCTTGGTGAGGCACAGCAACGGCTCGATGTCGGCGTCGAACGCCGCGACCAGCATCCGGTCGATCATCCGGGGCCGCGGCGGCGGGTCGGCGAGCGCGGTGACGATGACGAGCTGGTCGGCGTTGGCGACGATCGGCCGTTCGACGTCGTCGGTGTCGTCGGCGCTGCGCCGCAGCATCGAGCCGCGCTCCTCGACCCGCACGATCCGGGCGAGCGAGTCCGGCTGCCCGGTCACGTCGCCGACCAGCGCCACGCGGTCGCCGACGACGATCCCCTTGCGGCCGAGCTCACGCGCCTTCATGGCGACCACGAGGAACGGCTCGCCGGCCTCCGCCGCGCGCTTCTTACGGCGGCGGTCCTCCGGGGGCAGGGCGACCTCGTGGCCGACCAGGCAGGTGTACCGGCCGCGGTCGACCGCCACGACGAAGCCCTCGACGGCCCCACTGTGGGCAGGGCGCTGCCGCGTCCGGGGCCGGGAGCCCTTGCCCGGTCTGACCCTGACGTCGTCCTCGTCGTACTGCCGTTTCCTCAGCGCCCGCGCCCCGATCGTCTCGCGCGGTCCGCCGTGCGGATCACGCCTTCATCCCGTGCTGCCCAGCATCTCGGCCCACATGCGGGCGAACTCCGGCAGGGTCTTGGCCGTGGTGGCGATGTCCTCGACCTCCACGCCCGGCACCGCGAGCCCGATGACCGCGGCCGCCGTGGCCATCCGGTGGTCGGCGTACGTGCGGAACACCCCGCCGGACAGCGGCCTGGGGTGGATCTCCAGGCCGTCGTCGGTCTCGCGGGCGTCGCCGCCCAGCCGGTTGATCTCGGTGGCCAGCGCCGTGATGCGGTCGGTCTCGTGGCCGCGGATGTGCGCGACGCCGCTGATCCGGGACGGCCCCTCGGCCAGCGCGGCGAGCGCGGCGATGGTCGGGGTGAGCTCGCTGACGTCGTGCAGGTCCACCTCGACGCCCTGGACGGCCCCGGTGCCGGTCACCCGCAGCCCTTCGGGGACGCGTTCCACGGCGGCGCCCATGGCGGCGAGGAGGTGGCGCAGCTCGTCGCCGCCCTGGGTCGTCTCGTCCGGCCATCCGGGGATCACCACGGTGCCGCCGGTGACGAGCGCGGCCGCCAGGAAGGGGGCCGCGTTGGACAGGTCGGGCTCGACGGTGACGTCCATCGCGCGGATGGGGCCGGGCTGGACACGCCAGACGTCCCGCTCGGTGTCGTCCACCTCCACGCCGGCCTGGCGCAGCATGTGCACGGTCATCGCGATGTGGGGCATCGACGGCACGGGCGGTCCGCTGTGCCGTACGGTGACGCCCTTCTCGAAGCGGGCCCCGGCCAGCAGCAGGCCCGACACCATCTGCGAGGAGACGGAGGCGTCGAGCACGACCTCGCCGCCGGGGATCGGCCCGCTGATCGTGAACGGCAGCGCGTCGCCGTCGACCGACGCTCCCAGCGCGCGCAGGGCGCCCAGGATCGGGCCCATCGGCCGTTTGCGGGCGTGCGGGTCGCCGTCGAAGGAGACGGGGGTGCCGGCGAGCGCCGCGACCGGGGGCACGAAGCGCATGACGGTGCCGGCCAGGCCCACGTCGATGGAGACGCCGCCGGTGAGTGCGTGCGGGACGATCTCCCAGTCGACGCTGGAGGCGCTCTCGTTCGAGGAGGTCATCTCGGTGCCCAGCGACCGGAGCGCGGCCACCATCAGATCGGCGTCGCGGCTGCGCAGTGCCAGCCGTACGGAGCCGGGCGCCTCGGCCAGCGCGGCGAGCAGCAGCGCGCGGTTGGTCACCGACTTGGACCCCGGCAGCCGGACCGTGGCGTCCACCGGAGCCGTGACCGCCGGTGCGGGCCAGTGCGGCGGTGCGGGATGCGGCCCGGCGTCGCCGGACGCGGAGTGCGGAGCGGCCATGCCCAGAAGCTTATCGGGAGCTCCCCCTCGGGTGCCCGCGCGGCACGTCACGCCCCCCCGCTTTCCGTCGTTGAGCGGGCGCGCGCGGACACGGACGGGATGGCAGTCTTTAGGGCATGTGCGGGAGGTACGCGTCGGCGCGGAAGAAGCAGGAGTTGCTCGAGGAGTTCGAGGTCGAGGTGGACGGCGTCCCCGACCAGGATCTCCGGCCCGATTACAACGTGGCGCCCACGAAGAACGTCTACGCGGTCATGTGCAGAGCCCCCAAGCCGGAGTCCCCCGGCGGTGAGGGCTCCGCGGCCGGGGACGACCGGCCGGTGCGGCAGCTGCGCCTGGTCAGATGGGGCCTGGTGCCGAGCTGGGCGAAGGATCCGTCGATCGGGTCGCGGCTCATCAACGCCAGGATCGAGACGGTGGCGGAGAAGCCGTCGTACCGCAGGGCGTTCAAGTCGCGCCGGTGCCTGCTCCCCGCCGACGGCTACTACGAGTGGATGCCGGGGGAGGACAACAAGAAGCAGCCCTTCTTCATCCACCCGGCCGACGGCGGCGTGCTGGCGATGGCCGGGCTCTACGAGTTCTGGAAGGACCCCGGCCGGGACGACGACGACCCGCTGAAGTGGTTGTGCACGTGCACCGTCATCACCACCACCGCAGAGGACAAGCTGGGCCGTATCCACGACCGGATGCCCATGATGGTCGAGCGGGACCGGTGGGCCGACTGGCTCGACCCGGGGTTGAGCGATCCGGCGGGGCTCCTCGTCCCTGCCGGCCCCGACAGGCTCGAAGCGTACGCGGTGTCCACCTCGGTGAACAACGTGCGTAACAACGGCCCGGAGCTGGTCGAACCTCTGCTGGGGGACGGTGGCGAGGTCGTGCTCTTCTGAAACACCACTGGTGTAAGTAACACCTCGAATGGGCATTCGGTGAGATAGCACTTAACACACCGTTAAGGGCTGATGGCTCGCCGGGAGGCCGGGGCTCCCGCGCGGATGCTCCCCCGTTCCCGGAGGTGCGGACTCGTGGACGTCGCGACCGTGCGCATGCGCCTGGAAGGCATGCTCCAAGAGATCGACCGGTCCATCAGGGTGCTGAAGGGCGAACCGGTCCCTCCGCACGAGAGGTCGGCGGCCGACGGGGCCGCCGATCTGTTCGACACCGACCGCGTCCGGGCCATGCTCCACGTCGCCGGTCAGCAGCGCACCGCCGTGCTGGCCGCGTTGAAGCGGCTCGACGACGGCGGCTACGGCCAGTGCGTGGACTGCGGGAAGCCGGTGCCCGAGGGCAGGCTGGAGGCGCGTCCGGAGGCGGCCCGCTGCGTCGCCTGCCAGTCGCGCACCGAACGCCGCCGCTAGGGCCGGCCCTGGGAGCCTGGGCGATCAGAGGGGCTTGCGGGCGCTGGCCACCAGGTGGATGCCCACGGTGTCGTCGCCGTCGGCCTGCGTCTCCAGCTCGGTCCGCACCAGCCAGGACAGCGACCGGCTCTGCGAGCTCAGCACGTGGTCGACCGTGGAGGGGGACAGCACGGTCCGGGGGCGCACCCACTCCACCTCCAGCCCGGCGCCGGCGATCAGCTCCCGGACCTGGGCGCTGGTGAAGCACCGGGTGATGCTGCCGTCGGGCCAGGGGATGAGCATGACCTCGCCGGTCTGGCACAGGTGGGCCCAGTAGTTCTGCTCGGCGAGGATCGCCATGCCGAGGACCAGCGAGTCGACGCAGAGCAGCGCCCGCCCGCCGGGCTTCAGCACGCGGGCCACGTCCTCGATCACGGACTCCGCCATGATCTCCACCGACAGGACCCGCTCCTCGGCGACCACCCCGTCGACGCACGCGTCGGGAAGGAACCCCAGGTCGTCGGCGCGGACCTTCTGGATGCGGTCGGAGGCGTCCCGCAGCCACGGCTCGGCGGGCCTGCGGAAGTCCATCACCTCTATCACGCGGTGCCCGGCGCGGGCCGCCTGGGCCGGCCACCGCCCGTTGCCGCCGGACAGGTCCAGCAGCAGGGACGGCCGCCGGGGCAGCCACTGGCGGAGCTGCTCGGCGACCACCGCCTGGTAGAAGGCCCAGTACGGCCCGAGCGTGCCCGAGCCGTTGAGTTCGTTGGCCGGTATAGGCAGCACGAGCGGCTCCTGGACTATGGCTATCTCAGAAGGCGGCATGAGATAGCGAAAACTCATTTCCGGGCTACCAAGCCGGTGACTGTTCTTTTCCCCGCACCGGGGCGTTCGTCACCTCAAACTGCACCGGGAACAGACTCTACGCCCGCCATGTTGCAGTTGGGCATGAAGACGTTGGTGCTGCCAGAAGCCCTCGACTGGGGCGCTGTCACCGGGCCGGTATCCTCGGCTGGGTACGGCGTCCAGAAGGGGGTGGGTCCGGTCTCCAAGACAGTCGAGGAGACTCTGGAGCAGCGCAGTGAGCGGTTCGAGCGTGATGTCATGCCCTACCTCGACCAGCTCTACTCAGCGGCGCTCCGGATGACCCGTAACCCAGCTGACGCGGAGGACCTCCTACAGGAGACCTTCGCCAAGGCCTTCGCGTCCTTCCACCAGTTCCAGGAGGGCACGAACCTCAAGGCCTGGCTTTACCGCATCCTCACGAACACCTTCATCAACAGCTACCGGAAGAAGCAGCGGGAGCCCAAGCAGGCCGGCACCGAGGAGATCGAGGACTGGCAGCTCGCCAGGGCCGAGTCCCACACGTCGGCCGGCCTCAAGTCGGCCGAGATCGAGGCGCTGGAGCACCTGCCCGACAGCGACGTCAAGGACGCGCTCGCCGCGCTCCCCGAGGATTTCCGCATCGCGGTCTACCTCGCCGACGTGGAGGGCTTCCCGTACAAGGAGATCGCGGAGATCATGGGAACCCCCATCGGGACCGTGATGTCGCGACTCCACCGCGGACGCCGACAGCTGCGCGGTCAGCTTGAGGACTACGCACGCGACCGCGGGCTCGTGCGGTCGGACTCCCGCGGCGGAGATCTCGACGGGCCGGTTCGGGAGGAGGAGCGATGAGCTGCGGGAACCACCACGACACCCCGTGCAGTGAAGTGCTCGATCGGGTCTACACCTATCTCGACGGCGAGCTGGACGGCGGCGGCTGCGCGGAGGTGAGGAAGCACCTCGACGAGTGCGGTCCCTGCCTCAAGGAATACGGCCTCGAGGAGGCCATCAAACGCCTCGTGGCCAAACGATGTGGCTGCGATCCCGTCCCCGAGGACCTGCGCGCCCGCGTGCTGGTCCGCATCCAGCAGGTTCGCGCCGAGCTCGCCGACTAGGATCTTCCCCGTACATTCCTGGAGAGGCGGAACATGCGGGCGCTGGTCACGGGTGGAGCGGGATTCATCGGGTCGAACCTGGTCGACAGGCTGGTGGCCGACGGCCACGAGGTCGCGGTCGTGGACGACCTGTCGTCCGGACGTAATCGCAACCCGCAGGCGCGCCTGCACGAGATGGACGTGCGCGACCCGGCCCTCTCCGGTGTCGTGGAGGAGTGGCGGCCCGAGGTGATCTGCCACCTGGCGGCGCAGATCAGCGTCCGCCGCAGCGTCGCCGACCCCGTCACGGACGCGAGGATGAACGTCGAGGGCGCGGTCAACGTCCTGGAGGCCGCGAGGCGCGCCGGGACGCGGAAGGTGGTCTACGCGTCCTCCGTCGCCGTGTACGGCAGGCCGTCGGTGATCCCGGTGCCCGGCGACGCCTCCACCGACCCTCGCTCCCCGTACGCCGCCTCGAAGCTCAGCGGCGAGCTGTACCTCGCGACCTACCGTGCGCTGTACGGACTGGAGTACACGACGCTCGTGCTGTCGAACGTGTACGGCCCCCGCCAGTCGCCCGAGGGGGAGGCCGGCGTCGTCGCGATCTTCACCGACGCCCTGCTGGCCGGCAGGCCCACGGTCCTGTACGGCGACGGGTCCCAGACGCGGGACTACATCTTCGTCGAGGACGTGGTGGACGCCTTCGCCCGCGCCTGCGGCACCGAGGGCGACGGCCGCCGCTTCAACCTCGGCACCGGCGTCCAGACCACCGATCGCGAGCTCCACTCGCTGGTCGCGGCGGCGGCGGGCACGCCCGACGAGCCGCGCTTCGAGCCGCCCCGGCTGGGCGACCTCCCCGCCATGGCCGTGGACCCCGCGCCCGCCCTGGAGGAGCTCGGCTGGCGGCCCAGGCACGACCTTGCGACCGGCCTCAAGGCCACCGTCGAATGGGCACGCGAGGCACTTCCCGACCGGAGGTGACACCCCGCCCACCGAGCCGGCCGCCGAAGACGAGGACGAGGACGAGGACGACGAACTGACGCAGCGCTTACCCGCCGGGAGGGCATTGCCGCTGTCGACACGACGATGGTCCAGCGGCGGCCCAGCCGGTCGGCCAGGTAGCCGCCGATCGTGTTGCCCAGCACGTTGCCGAGCCCGGCCGCGCCGAGCACCAGGCCGGCGGCGGCCGGGGGGATGTCGCGGCCGGTCAGGAACAGCACCATGAAGACCGGCAGGAAGTTGCCGAGTCGTTCCAGAGCACCCGGCCGGACGTGAAGTGGAAGATGCGCGGAGGCGCAGGTCGTCGCGTTCCGACCGGGTTCGCGATCAGTGTTCACGCGGAGTACATCGATCGGCACTCGGGCCCGGCTTGGATGTGATCTCGGGATTTCGCGACACCCGAGGGGTGTCCCTCTGGACCGACGGTGAGGTCAGATGCCTGTCCGCGTTTTCCGACGACCGGGACGGAGGGTCAGGGTCCTGGCGGCCCTCCTGGTGACCCTCTCGATGCTGCTCCAAGTGGGCTTCCAGCCCGCCGCGAAGGCGGCGACCACCAGCACCACCCTCGATTTCGCCATTCCCCGCGGCTACGACCGCGCGGAACTGGAGGCGGTGGTGGCCGAGTACAACGGGCGCAACGACCTGCTCAGCGACACCATCAAGGAGGAGTTCGACGGTCATCGGGGTGACTTCCCACAGATCCAGGCCGATGACTGGGTCGACTTCGACGGTGAGTTCACGGTGACGAGCACCGGGTTGTCCGTCACCGTCGAATCCGACGAGGTGCGGACCAACATCACGTGGACGAAGATCCTCATCGGTGTGGCGGCCTTCAGCATAGGGATGGTCCTGCGCGTGACCTGCCTGCTGACCCTCAACTCCATGGGGCTGCTGGCCGTGTCGAAACCGGTCTGCGGCTTCATCTGGGGATTCATCGGAACGGTGCTCTACAACCTGATATCGGACTATGTGGACGGTGTGCCGCTGGACTGGCCGCACATCCAGGACGCCGTGGCGATCGGCGTGGTGGGCGGCATCTTCACCGCCGCGTGGGAACTGGGAATCGGCAACTATTTCAACACGCGCACCTGGGGCGAACTCGGAACGGACGTCGTCGATCTGCTCAACCAGGCCGCGAACAAGATCCAGGGCTGGTGGGGCGCACTCGCCGGCAAGATGAGGCAGTTCGGCGGGTGGCTCAACGGCAAGTTCTCCTCCCTCGCGGACGCCATCAGGAACTACGCCAGGGACAAAGGCCTGATCCGGGGCACCACCGACCTGCGGGTGCTCCCCCTGGGTGACTCCATCACCTATGGCGAGGGCGGCAGCGACCTGGACGGCGTCGGCTACCGGGGCCCGCTGTGGAGCGAACTCGACGATGACACGAGCAACCTCGACTTCGTCGGCTCCCTCGACTCCGGGGAGGGCCGCATCCCCGACACCGACCACGAAGGTCACCGGGGCTGGCGGATCGCCCAGATCGCCGCGGTCGCGACCGACTGCGCGATCGGCCGCTACGCGCCCAACGTCGTCATCCTGAACGCCGGCACCAATGACCTGGACAAGAACGAGGACATCGCCGGCGCCCCCGGCCGCCTCCAGGACACGGTCGAGCGGATCACCGACATGTCCCCGCTGACCACGGTCATCGTCTCGGGCCTCGTCGGCTCACTGGACAGCACGGTCAACGATCGGATGACGGTCTACAACAGGTTCCTCCAGACCATCGTGGGCACGCTGCGCCTTCAGGGCCGGCGGGTCCAGTTCGTCGATCCCAGCAGCATCGGCCTGACCAGGAGCGACTTCTTCGACCGGCTGCATCCCAACGACTCCGGCTACCGCAAGATGGCCAACGCGTACCACAACGCGATCAAGACCGCGATGCGGGCCGGCGAGATCACGCGCACGCCGCCGGGCAACGGGAACGTCTGCGCTCCCGACTCCGCGAGCCCGACGGCGGGCAACCCGGCGAACGCCGTCATGACCGGCTGGGACCGGTTCGAGGGATGGGGCGGCATGATCGCCGCCGGCGTTCCGGGCGGTACCCGTGAGGGGTTGCGGTTCGCCGACCTGGACGGTGACGGCCGCGACGACTACCTGATGGCCGATTCGCAGGGCCGGGTCAGCGCCTGGGCCAACGCCCTGCCCTCGCCCAGGTGGGCCGAAATGGGCGAGGTCGCCGCCGGCGTCCCGGGCGGTACCCGTGAGGGGTTGCGGTTCGCCGACCTGGACGGTGACGGCCGCGACGACTACCTGATGATCGACTCGCAGGGCGGCGTACGGGCCTGGGGCAACGTCCTGCCGTCCAAGAGGTGGACCGAATGGGGCGAGGTCGCCGCCGGCGTCCCGGGCGCCACCCGCGAGGAGGTCCGGTTCGCCGACATCGACGGCGACGGCACCGACGACTACCTCCTGGTGAGCCCGCAGGGCCAGGTGCGCGCCTGGCTCAACAACCTGCCCAGCAAGACCTGGACCGAATGGGGCGTCGTCGCCCCGGGCTTCGGTGTGAGCCGTGACGAGGTGCGCTTCGCCGACATCGACGGGGACGGCCGGGACGACTACCTGGCCGTGAACGCGCAGGGCCGGGTGCGGGCCTGGCTCAACACCATCGGCCAGTCCGGCGGTCAGTCGTGGTTCTCCCTGGGCGAGATCGCCTCCGGCGTCGGGATGTCGCGCGCCGACGTCGAGTTCGCCGACGTTGACGGCGACGGCAGCGCCGACTACCTGGCGGCGAACGGCTCCGCGCAGGTTTGGGCGTGGCTGGGCGCCCGGTTCGCCGGGGCCGGACGCTGGAGCCCCCAGGGCACGATCGCCGCGGGCGTGCCCGGCGCGACCCTGGCGGACCTGCGCTTCGCCGACCTGAACGGTGACCGCAGGACCGACTACCTGCTGGTCGATCCGCAGGGCCGGGTCCAAGCCTGGATCAACGACCTGCCGTCGCCGCGCTGGATCGAATGGGGCCAGGTGGCCGCCGGCGTGGCCGGCGGGACCCGCGAGGAGGTGCGGTTCGCCGACCTGAACTGCGACGGCCGCGACGACTACCTCCTCGTCGACCCGCAGGGCCGGGTGCGCGGCTGGCTCAACGTCCTGCCCGGCAAGACGTGGACCGACTGGGGCCAGGTGGCCGCAGGGGTGAGTGGCGGGACGCGGGACAACCTGCGGTTCGCCGACGTCGACGGCGACGGCTGCGACGACTACCTGATGGTCGGCCCGCAGGGCCAGGTGCACGCCTGGAGCAACAGGCTGCCCAGCAAGACCTGGGCCGACCTGGGAGAGATCGCCGCCGGCATCGGCCTGCACAACTCGACGATCACCTTCGCCGACATCGACGGCGACGGCCGCGACGACTACCTGTCGGTCAGCGACCGGGGCCGGATCTGGGGCTGGCGCAACACCGGCGGCTCGACCTGGCCGCTCCAGGGTGAGATCACCACGGGCCTCCGGGCGCCGTCCCGCGACCAGGTCTTTCTCGGCGATGTCAACGGCGACCGCCGCCTGGACTATCTGCTCTCCACGTCGACCGGCGCGGTGACGGCCTGGCTCGGCAGCGGGCAGGTGCGCAAGACCTGACGCCGGCACGGGGCACCCGCTGGACGCCGCGCACGGGCGGCGGCTCCAGCGGGTCACGGCGTGGGGGCGCCGCCTTTCCACCTCGTCTCCCGGTCCTCCTCCGCCGTGCGCGAGCCCCTGGCCGTAGAGCAGCCGGACAGGAGCGGGAAACGGCCTTACTCCAATGACCCGGCGAAGCAGGACAATTGCACGCGGTGTGATGGCTTGGTTACGGTTTGGCCGCGATGGTGGCGACATCCCCGACCGGCGGCGCGGCCTTCTGTAGCCTGAGGAACGGAATCGACGTGGAGGCGGCGCAATGCTTGGGAAGACCGTCGTCAGGCTGCTAGTTGCCCTGGCGCTGCTCACTCCGGTCCTCGTCGTGGCCGATGTGGTCACCTCATCACCGGGAATCTCCTGGACCTAGCTCGTGCCTGAGGGCCTGCCGGGGGGTGGGCCCCCAGGCCCTCTCTCTCCTGAGGTGGCCGCATTGCGGGAACTGCCGTGGCCTGCCAAGGTCTACTTCCTGGTGCTCGTCGGGAGCGCCGGTCTCCTGCTCACGCACAGCGTCATGACGCCCGGCGTGCTGTCCGTGATCGACGGCTCGCGGCTCCTGGTCCTGGCCCTGCTGTTCCTGCTCTGCGAGTCCGTGCCCACGCTGCTCAGCGTGCCCCACGTCGCGGTGTCGGTCAGCTACTCCGCCGCGCTGGCCGCCGTGGTCCTGGTCGGCCCCACCGGCGCCGCGCTGGTCGGCCTGACGGCCGTCCTGAGCGTGCGTCCCGGCCTCGCGCTCGTCAAACGCCTGTTCAACGGCGCGCAGTACGTGCTCTGCGGCTACGCCGCCGGCTGGGCGTACGAGCGCACGGGCGGGGCCGGAGCCGTGGGCCTGCCGCAGGTCTCCGACTTCCCCGGCATCCTCGTGCCGTACGGCGCCGCAACGGCCGCCTTCGTGGCGGCCAACTTCGTCCTGACCGCGATCATGCTCCAGCTCGCGTCGATCGTCGGCAGGCACCAGGTGTCGCTGCGGTCGATGGTGCAGTTCCTGAGCTCCTACGTCGGCTTCGCCACGTTCGGTCTGCTGATCGCCGCGCTGTGGTCGACCGTCCAGTCGATCTCGACGGTCCTGGTGCTGCTGCCGCTGTTCGTGGCCCGGTGGGCCTTCGGCCACTACCACGCCGAGCAGCGCTCGTACGACGCGACCATCGCCGCCCTGTGCCAGGCCGTGGAGACCAAGGACTACTACACCCGCGGCCACTGCACCCGCGTCTCGGCGGCCTCGTCGATGATCGCCGAGGAGATCGGGATGGGCAGCGAGCGGCTGCGCGCCATCCGGTACGCCGGAATGCTGCACGACGTCGGCAAGCTGGGTGTGCCCACCAAGGTGCTGCAGAAGGAGGGCCGTCTCACCGAGGAGGAGTACGCGGCGATCCAGCTGCATCCCATGCGCGGGCTGGAGATCGTCCGGGGCATCGACTTCCTGGACGAGGCGTTCGCCGGGATCATGCACCACCACGAGCGGCACGACGGCAAGGGCTACCCGATGGGCCTGGCGGGGCCGGAGATCCCGGAGTTCGCCCGGATCATCGCGGTGGCGGACGCCTTCGACTCCATGACGTCGGACCGTTCCTACCGCAAGGCGAAGTCCATCGACGTCGCGGTGGCCGAGCTGCGCAAGAACTCCGGCACGCAGTTCGACCCCGTCATGGTGAGCACGTTCATCAAGGCGCTCGACCGGGACGGATGGCACCTGGCGCAGCCCGTGCCCGCCCCGCCGGACGACGTGGCCGCCGAGACGACGATGAAGGACCACGACGACCCCACGACGCCGATCCAGGTGGTGTCCGAGCGGTGAGGGAGCGGCGACTGGCGGCGGTGGGGCCGTCGCACGGCCTGGACTCGGGGCAGCTGCTGCTCATCTGCGCCGCCATGATGCTGACCGTCGCGGGCATCGCGCACACCGCGGCCGTCGGCCTGCGGGACCCGCGTGTGGCCATCGGGTTCGGCGCGCTCATCGCCGCCGGGGAGCTGGCCCGGCTGACGATGCCGGGCAACCGGGAGGTCGCGCCGGTCTCCACCGCGGCCGCGCTCGGATACGCGCTGCTGCTCGACGTCGGCGGCAGGGAGGCGGAGCACCCGGCCCTCCAGGTCGTCGCCGTGATGTCCGTCGGCATGATCGCGGGAGGGCTGCCGCACCTCGCGGTCGGCCGCCCGCCGCGGCTCGACGCCATGGCCAGGCGGCTGCTCGCCGGCTCCCTCCTGGCCTTCGCCTACCGCCCGCTGGCGCACCGTCTCCACGAGCTGGCCCGCGCCCCCGAGTCGCCCTCCTCGTACGGGCCCGCCCCGCAGGACAACTGGTGGCCGGCGCTGGGCGTGATGGCCGTCCTCGTCGCGGTCATGCTCGTGGCCGACGTCGTCATCGCCGCCATGCTCCGGTCCGAGCAGGTGCGGACGGCGTTCGGCGTCGCCGTAAGGGACGAGATCCGGATGGCGGTGCCGCTGGGCGCCGCGGTGGCCGCGTCGGGGATCCTGCTCGCCCTGGCCTCGCACAGCATGGACATGACGGCACTGCCTGCGTTCGCGGCGCCCCTGCTCGTCACCCAGCTGGCGTTCCGCAAGTACGCCGGGATCCGGGCGACGTACCTGCAGACCGTGCGGGCGCTGAGCAGGGTCACCGAGGTCGGCGGGTACGTCGAGCCGGGGCACTCCCGCCGGGTCAGCCAGCTCTCCCTCGCCGTTGGCCGGGAGCTCGGCATGGCGGAGCCGCAGCTGCTGGAGCTGGAGTACGCCGCGCTCATGCACGACATCGGCCAGCTCTCGCTGCGCGATCCCATCCCGGGCGGCGCCACCGTGCTGGCCGACCCCGCGCAGGCGAAGCGGATCGCCGAGCTCGGCGCCGAGGTGATCAGGAAGACGGGTGTGCTCGACGGCGTGGCCGAGGTCGTGCGTCGGCAGTGCGAGCCGGTCGGCGACTCGCCGCCACTCGCCAGCAGGATCATCAAGGCCGCCAACGCGTACGACGATCTGGTGGGCGGCTCCACGGACAGGGACAGGGCGGCCGCCGCCCTGGAGCGTCTGCGGCTCGACGGGGGCGCGGCCTACGACCCGGTGGTGGTGGAGGCGATGGCGCGGGTCGTGGACCGGCTCGTCGTGGTCACCCGGTTGTAGCAGACATCCCAATGGAAAATGCTCCGCCGCAGGACACGGGAGAGCCGCCTTGTGGCGACCCTACAGTTCGGCCCTTCGGGTTCAGTCGGAAACGGGCGGAGGTCCGGAGGGGAGATCACCTTAGAGTTGGCTGCGTGCTCGACTCAGTTCTCGTCGCCAACCGTGGTGAAATCGCCCGTCGGATCATCCGTACGGTCAAGGGCATGGGCCTGCGCGCGATCGCGGTCCACTCCGAGGCGGACACGGACCTGCCGTTCGTGACCGAGGCCGACGAGGCCGTGCTGCTCGGCCCGGCGGCCCCGGCGCAGAGCTACCTCGACGTGGCCAAGGTCGTCGGGGCGGCCGCCGCGACCGGCGCGCGCGCCGTGCATCCCGGGTACGGATTCCTGGCGGAGAACGCCGCGTTCGCCCGGGCGGTGCGCGATGCCGGGCTGGTCTGGATCGGTCCCGGCCCCGAGGCCATCGACCGCATGGGCGACAAGATCAACGCGCGGAACCTGATGGAGGCGGCCGGCGTCCCCGTGGCCGCCGGGACCAGGGAGCCGGTGACCGATCTCCAGCAGGCCGTACGCGCCGCGGAGAAGATCGGCTACCCCGTCATGGTGAAGACGGCCGGAGGCGGCGGCGGCATCGGCATGGGCGTGGCCCGCGACGAGGGCTCGCTGGCCAAGGCGTACGAGCAGGCCGCCCGCGCGGCCGCCCGGTTCGGCGGGGGAGCCGGCGCCGAGGGCCCCGCCATCCTGCTGGAGCGCTTCGTCGAGCGGGCCAGGCACGTCGAGGTGCAGATCCTCGGCCTCGCCGACGGCACCGTCCTGGCGCTGGGCGAGCGGGACTGCTCCGTCCAGCGGCGGCACCAGAAGGTCGTCGAGGAGAGCCCGTCGCCGGGCCTCACGCCCGAGCTGCGCGAGCGCATGCTCGCCGCCGCCGTACGGGCCGGAGAGGCCGTGGGCTATCAGGGGGCCGGCACGGTGGAGTGCCTCGTGGACGCCGACGCGCAGGAGTTCGTGTTCCTGGAGATGAACACCCGCCTCCAGGTGGAGCACCCCGTGACCGAGCTGGTCACCGGGCTCGACCTGGTGGAGCACCAGATCCGCATCGCGGCCGGCGAGGTCTACCCGGTCGACGTCCGGCCGAGCGGGCACGCGATCGAGATGCGGGTGTACGCCGAGGATCCCCGGCGCTTCCTCCCGGGACCTGGAAAGATCGACGTGTGGGAGGAGCCGGTGGGCGAGGGGGTGCGGGTGGATTCCGGATACGTCGCGGGAAACGTCGTCACGCCGTTCTACGATCCGCTCATGGCCAAGCTCTGCGTCCACGGTGACAGCCGCGAGGAGGCGCTCGCGCGGGCGCGTGCGGCGGTCGCGGCGTTCCGCGTCGAGGGGCCGAAGAACAACCTGCCGTTCTGCGCCGAGCTGCTGGACCACCCCGAGTTCGTGAGCGGGGACTACGACACCGGGCTCGTCTCACGCATGAGACGCGTCTGATCCGCTTGATCCGAGTGATGGGAGTGCCGGATGGCCGAGGTACACGCCGAGATGGTGGCGAACGTGTGGAAGGTCATCGTGGGTGAGGGCGACATCGTCGAGGAGGGCGACACGCTGGTCATCCTGGAGTCGATGAAGATGGAGATCCCCGTCCTCGCCGAGGACGCCGGAACGGTGGCCCGGCTGAAGGTGGCCGAGGGCGACGTCGTCCAGGAGGGCGACCTCATCGCCGTCATCGAGTAGGACGTCGTCGAATAGGGCGTCATCCGGCGGAACGTCATCGAGTAGGACGTCGACGGGTGGGACCAGGTCACAGCTGGGACAGGAACCTCTCGCGGTCGACGACCACCCGCTCGATCGAGCCCGTGGCGACGAGCGCCCCGGTCTTGTCGACGGCCGTGAAGGAGAAGACGAGCCGCCTGCCGTCCACCTCGGTCAGCTCGGCGGCGACCTTCACGTGCATGCCGACGGGGCTGGGCAGCCGGTGCTCCAGCTGGACCCGGGTGCCGACGGAGGTCTGGCCGGGCTCCAGGTGCCGCTCGACCGCCTTCACGGTCGTGGCCTCCGCGATCGACAGCAGCCTGGGCGTGCCCAGGACCGGCACGTCGCCGCTGCCCACCTGGATCGCGGTGTCCGAGCGCTCCACCATGACCAGGACGTCGGCGCGCAGACCGGGAGCGAGAGTCATGCGCGCCAGCCTATTGGCTCGCCGGGCGGCCCCGCCGCTCCGCACACGTACGCCGGTCTGCGGTTAGGGTGAGGGACCGTGGACCTCTACTGCGACCACTGCGGCGGGCCCGCCGGCGAGGGCGATCACCTGGCCTGCGGCGCCGCCCGGGCGATGGAGCCGCCGCGTTACTGCCCCCGCTGCCGCCGCCGGATGGTGGTCCAGGTCACTCCGCGCGGTTGGTCCGCCCGTTGCTCGGAGCACGGCAGTACGGGCGGATAACCGGTAGGCTCGGCATCTGACCCCCGCTCCGGGAGCCGTCTCCCTTCAGGCTCCTGTGACCTTGTCGTTATCTTCCCGCGACACCAACCTGCTTGGTTGGACTACTTCGGGGGACAGTGTGACTTAGGGGGTACGGGGCGCGATGGTGGCGCAAGGGACGACCTTGGCTGGGCGCTACCGGCTGGAGGCGCGGATCGGCGCCGGGGGCATGGGCGAGGTCTGGCGGGGCGAGGACGTGGTCCTCGCGCGTACCGTCGCCGTGAAGGTGCTGCTGCCCGGGCGTCTCGACGATCCGGGATTCGCCGTGCGCTTCCAGGGCGAGGCCCGCGCGATGGCCACCGTCAACCACCCGGGTGTCGTCGACGTGTACGACTACGGCGTCACGGAGGTGCCCGGCGACGGGCCGACGGCCTACCTGGTGATGCGGTTCGTCGACGGCGAGCCCCTCGACCGGCTGCTGGCCCGGCTCGGCCGGATCGGCGGCGAGCCGGCGATGGAGCTCATCGCGCAGGCCGCGTCGGCGCTCCAGGCGGTGCACGACCGGGGCATCGTGCACCGCGACGTGAAGCCCGGCAACCTGCTGGTCCGTTCGGACGGCACGCTGGTGCTCACCGACTTCGGCATCGCCAGGGCGGACGTCAACAGCCGGCTGACGGACGCGGGCATGGTGCTCGGCACGGCGGCGTACTGCGCGCCCGAGCAGGCCGAGGGCGCTCCGGTCACCCCTGCCGTCGACATCTACGCGCTGGGCGTCGTGGCCTACGAGTGCCTCGCCGGGCGGCGGCCCTTCGACGGCGACACCCCCGTCACGATCGCGCTGAAGCACATCCGGGAGGAGCCGCCGCCCCTCCCGCCCGACGTTCCCCCGCGCATCCGGGCGGTCGTCGAACGGGCGATGGCGAAGGACCCGGCGCACCGGTGGCCGTCCGCCGCCGCGATGAGCCAGGCCGCCCGTCAGTCCGTGCTTCCGGCGAGCGGCTCCCTCGACACGGCCGCCGAGGCCGCACACGGCCGTCACGGCATGGTGGCCGCACTGGATCTGGGGTCGGCCTCGACGCAGGCCGGTCCGGCCTACCCGCAGCCCGGGCCCGAGCAGGGTGGGCCCACGACGAGGGGACACACCTACCGCGTCACGCGGGACACGTGGAACGACGGTTCCGCCGCCGCCACGACCGCCGCAGGGCCGTCGCAACCGGGGTCACGCGTGTCGCGCCGCGCGGCGGAGGCGCAGGGGACGCGCAAACGCAGGACCGGGCCGGTCGTCGCCGCAGTGGCCGGGGTCGCGGTGGTCGCCGGGCTGGCGCTCGCCGCTCTCAACTCCTGGGCCTCCGCAGGGCCGGGGGAGCAGGGGCCCTCCCCGGCGCCGTCGCTGACGATACTCAGTCCCTCGCCGAGCCCGACGCCGTCGAAGACTCGACGGACCCACACGCCCTCGGCCAGCCCCTCGCGCACCGTCTCACGCTCGCCGTCGCCGAGCCAGTCGTCCAGCCCCTCGCCGAGCGCCTCCCCCTCCCGGTCGCCGTCCCGTTCGCCCTCGCCGTCCCCGAGCGACACGAGCGGCATGATCAAGGTGCCGTCGGTCAAGGGGCTCACGGAGAGCGTGGCCAAGGTGAGGCTGACGAAGGCGGGATTCAAGCCGGGTGTGACGTACACGGGCGCCGGCAACTGCTTCGGACTGGTCGTCAACCAGGTCCCGGCCGCGGGCACGCCCAAGCCGGACGGCTCGACGGTCAAGATCGCCGTGCAGAGGAAGGCGTGTGCGTCGCCGTCGCCGAGCCCCTCGCCCAGCCCGTCCCCGAGCGGATGAACGCCGGCCGGAGCCCCGCGTGCGGGGCTCCGGCGTCGTCACACGCCTGAGGTGTTGCGGGGGTAGGCCACCTGCGGGTCGGTCGCGATGTTCACCATGTACGGCACGCCGGAGTCGAACGCCCGCCGCAGCGCCGGGCCGATCTCGTCCGGCGAGGTGACCAGCTCGCCGCCTCCGCCGAGTGCGGTGACGACCTGGTCGTACCGGCACTGCGGCTGAAGGTCGGCGGCCACGTCGTAGCCGTACAGCATCTGCATGGGGTGCTTCTCCAGGCCCCACATGCCGTTGTTGCCGCAGACCATGACGACCGGCAGCCGGTGCCTCACCAGGGTGTCGACGTCCATCAGCGAGAAGCCCGCGGCGCCGTCCCCGAGCAGGAGCACGACCTGCGACGACGGCCGGGCGAGCCGGGCGGCGATGGAGTAGCCGAGCCCGGTGCCGAGGCAGCCGTACGGCCCGGGGTCGAGCCAGTTGCCCGGCCTGCGCGCCTCGACGTACTTGCCGGCGTAGGACACGAAGTCGCCCCCGTCGCCGATGACGACCGCGTCGTCGGCCAGGAGCCGGCCGAGCTCGCCGTAGATCCGCATCGGGTGGATCGGGTCGGAGGCCGCCTCAAGCAGCGGGGCGTCCGCCGCGACCGCCGCCGCCGCCTCCTCGGCGAGGGTCGCCGTCCACGAGGCGTACGCCTTGGGGTTCACGCCCGCCGTCGTGCACGCCGCGTTCAGCCCCCAGAAGATGAGGGACAGGTCGCCGGCCGCCGACTGGGCGAGGCCGGTGTGCGTCGCGAGCTGCGACGGGGCATCCACGATGTGCACGACCTTGGCGAGCGGCGCGCCGTCCTTTGCGCCGAACCAGCCGTAGCCGAGCCGGAAGTCCAGCGGCGTGCCGACCACGATGACGAGGTCGGCCTGGCCGAACGCGACACCCCTGGCCCGGCTGACCAGCAGTTCGTGCCCCGCAGGGAGGATGCCGCGGCCCTGGCCGTTCGGGATGACGGGCAGGCGCCACTCCTCGATGAAGTCGCGGGCGGACTCCTCGGCGCGCTCCATCCAGACGTCGGAGCCCAGCACCAGCAGCGGCCGCTCGGCCTGCGCGATCAGCGCCGCGATCGCGGCCAGCGCGTCAGGGTCGGGCTCGAACGGGGACGGCGCCAGCGTCTCCGACTCGTACTCCTCCGACGCGCCGAAAAGGTCGTCCATGTAGACGTCGAGGAAGACCGGGCCCCGATGGGGGGCCAGGGCCGTCCGGAAGGCCATCTCGACGTCCTGCCCGATGGAGTCGGCTCCCGAGCCGGTGAAGGCGAGTTTGGTGATCGGTTCGAGCAGCGGCGGATGGTCCATCTCCTGGAGCGCCCCCGAGCCCCATCGAGAGCGCGGCGCACGCCCGCCGAGGACGACGAGCGGGGAGCCGTTGAAGTGCGCCGTCGCGATCCCGGAGACGCCGTTGGTGATGCCGGGGCCCGCCGTCAGCACCGCGAGGCCGGGTTTACGCGTCAGCCGGGCGGTCGCCTCGGCGGCGAAGACCGCGCTCTGCTCGTGGCGCACGTCGAGGATGCGCATGCTCTGATGGACGGCCCCGTCGTACAGCGGGAAGACGTGCCCGCCGGAAAGGGTGAACATCGTGTCGACGCCGTAGGCCTGGGAAACGGCGACCGCTATGTCGCCAGCGTGCTTGGGGGACTCCATGCCGGGAACCTACCAGTCAGTCACTTAGCCGGACAGAAGAGCTGTTGGTCCGGCAGAACCTGCCCTCAAATCCGGCCTGTAACACTCCCGGCGGCAGATCAGGCCAGCGTACGGGCCGTACGCCGAGCCCGGAGGCGGGCACAGCGGCGGGCTCGGCGGCGGGCTCGGCGGCGGGCACAGCGGCAAGCACAGCGGCGCCGGGTCGCGGCCGGAGCCGGCGCCGTGTGCCTTCGTGAGGCGTCGCGCTGAGTGAGAGGGGCGTCGCGCCGGGTCAGAGGGTCTGGGAGAGGGCCTTGATCGGCATACGGAGGTCGGTGAGCAGTTCGAGGTCCTGTTCCGGGGCCCGGCCCAGCGTGGTCAGGTAGTTGCCCACGATGATCGCGTTGATGCCGCCGAGCATGCCCTCCCTCGTGCCGAGGTCGCCGAGGGTGAGCTCACGCCCTCCGGCGTACCGCAGGATCGTGCGCGGCAGGGCCAGGCGGAACGTGGCGATCGTCTTCAGCGCCTCCGCCCCCTCCAGCAGCGGATAGCCGGCGAACGGCGTGCCGGGCCGGGGGTTGAGGAAGTTGAGCGGGACCTCGTCCGGCTCCAGCTCGCCGAGCTGCGCGGCGAACTCGGCGCGCTGCTCCAGCGTCTCGCCCATGCCGATGATGCCGCCGCAGCACAGCTCCATCCCGGCCGCGCGCACCATCTGGCAGGTGTCCCAGCGCTCCTCCCAGCTGTGCGTCGTCACGACGTGGGAGAAGTGCGAACGGGCGGTCTCCAGGTTGTGGTTGTAGCGGTGGACGCCCATCTCCGCCAGCTCGTCCACCTGGGCCTGGGTCAGCATGCCCAGCGAGCACGCCACGTTGATGTCGACGGCCTCGCGGATGGCCTTCACACCCTCGCGCACCTGGTCCATCAGCCGCCGGTCGGGCCCGCGTACGGCCGCGACGATGCAGAACTCGGTGGCACCGGTCGTGGCCGTCTCCACCGCCGCCCGCACCAGCGACGGGATGTCCAGCCAGGCGGCTCGGACGGGGGAGGAGAACTGGCCGGACTGGGAGCAGAAGTGGCAGTCCTCCGGGCAGCCGCCGGTCTTGAGGGAGACGATGCCCTCCACCTCGACTTCGGGGCCGCACCACTTCATCCGGACCTCATGTGCGAGGGCGAGCAGCTCCGGCAGGCGGTCGTCGGGCAGCGTCAGGCATTCCAGGGCCTGAGCGGCGTCGAGGCCTCTGCCCTCGTCCAGAACCTGGACGCGGGCGATCTCCACGATGTCTGTTGTCACTGGACGCTCCGGGGTCTCGGTCACAACGGAAGCTTAAAGGCCGAGCGGAATCCGGCAGGATCGAACACTCCACCCAGGGCCGGGGCGAGACAGGCCCGCGCCACCCTGGCGAAGGCGACGCGGCCGAGGCTGCCCGCGCCTTCGGGAAGCGCTCCGGAAAGCGGCCGGGCGGCCAGCATCTCCAGGTCCGCGACGTTGCTGCGCTCGGCCAGGCCCGGCTCGGCCGGCCACGACCCGATCACCACGCCGGCGAGGTCGAGCCCCCGCCCCGCCATCGCCTCCAGCGTCAGCGCCGTGTGATTGAGCGTCCCGAGGCCCGCACGCACCACCACGAGGAGGGGGGCGCCCAGGCTCCGCGCCAGGTCCGCGATCGTGCCGCCGTCCTCGTCGTAGCGGACCAGCAGGCCGCCCGCCCCCTCGACGACGACCAGCCGGTGGGAGGCGGCCACCTCGCGGATCCGCGCGGCGGCCGAGTCGAGCGACAGCGGCGGCAGCCCGGACGTCCGGGCGGCGGCGGCCGGTGAGAGCGGGTCGGGATAGCGGGCCGGCTCGAAGGTCGTCGTCACCCCCGACAGCCGGATCACGTCGTCGAGGTCGCCGGGCTCGCCGGCCGCGACTCCGGTCTGCGCGGGCTTCACCACCGCGACCGCCGCCCCGCGCTCCCGGGCCAGTGCGGCCAGTGCGGCCGTCACGACGGTCTTTCCGACACCGGTGTCGGTCCCGGTCACCACGAGAATGCTCATCCCCAGCAGCGTAGGGCGTGGCGGCGCGGGGGAGGCGCGGAGGGGAGCGCCGGGGCGGCGGCGTCGTGGTGCGGCGGGCGGCGCCGGGGTGCGAGAGCCGTACGGTCAGGGCCTGCGCAGGCGGGTGACGAACTTGTAGCGGTCGCCCCGGTAGAGCGACTGGGCGTACTCGACGGGGTTGCCGTCGGCGTCGAAGGCGTGGCGGGTCAGCAGCAGCATGGGCAGCCCGACGTCGACGCCGAGGACCTGCGCGTCGTACGGCGTGGCGAGCACGGTCTCTATGACCTCCTCGGCGTCGGTCAGCCGCACGTTGTACGCGTTGTGCAGCGTCTCGTAGAGCGAGGCGTGGACCTCCATCTCGCGTTTGAGGCGGGGGAAGCGGCGGGCCGACAGATGGGTGGTGTCGATCGACATGGGTTCGCCGTTGGCCAGGCGGAGGCGGTGGATCCGCAGAACGCGCCCGCCGGGGTTGACGGCCAGCCGGCGTCCCAGGGTCTCGTCGGCCGTGATGTAGCTGATGTCCAGGATCTTGGTGTCCGGCTCAAGGCCGACCGTGCGCAGGTCCCCGGTGTACGAGGTGAGCTGGAGCACCTGGGCGACCTTGGGCTGGGCCACGAACGTGCCCTTGCCCTGGATCCGCAGCAGCCGGCCCTCGACGACGAGCTCGGACAGCGCCTGCCGGACGGTCGTCCTGGAGGTCTCGAAGCGCACCGCGAGCGTCCGCTCGGGCGGCAGCGCGCTGCCGGCCGGCAGGCTCTTGGTGAGCTCGAGCAGGCTCCGCTTCACGTCGTAGTACTTCGGAACCCGGAGTGGGTCGTCGCTGCGGTCCGTCACCTGTCCACCTTCAACTCGGCCACGGCGGTGAGCGCGCCCCTGACCACCGCGAGATCATCCGACCTCAGATCGGCCCGCGCGGTCAACCTGAGGCAGGACCGCCCGGGCGGCACCGAGGGTGGGCGGAAGCATCCCACGCGCACCCCGTGCTCCGCACACACGGCCGCGGCGTCCAGCGCGAGCCGGGGCGGGCCGAGCACGACCGGCACCACGGCCGCCGCCGGGGCGGGCGGCTCGAAGCCGAGCTCTCCCACCATGGCGGCCAGCGCCGCCGCGTTGGACCGAGCGCGTCGGGGCAGGTCAGAGGTGGTTTCCAGGATCTCGACCGCGGCCAGCGCGGCGGCGGCCGAGCCGGGGGCGAGCCCGGTGTCGAAGATGAACGACCTGCCGGTGTCGACCAAGGCGCCGACCACCTCGGGCGCGCCCAGCACCGCGCCGCCCTGGGTGCCGAGCGACTTGGACAGCGTGACGGTTCTCACAACGCCGGGATGCCCCGCGAGCCCCGCCGCGTGGACCGCGCCCCTGCCCTGATCGCCGACGACGCCCAGCGCGTGCGCCTCGTCGACCACGAGCAGAGCGCCGTGCCGTACGGCCGCCTCGTGCAGCTCGCGCAGCGGCGCGAGGTCGCCGTCGACGGAGAACACCGCGTCGGTGACCACGAGGGCCTGCTCCTCGCTCCGCTCGGCGAGGACCTTGGCGACCGCCTCGGCGTCCCGGTGGGGCGTCACGACGACACGCGAGCGCGACAGGCGGCAGGCGTCGACGATGGAGGCGTGGTTGCCGGCGTCGGACACCACCAGGCCGCCCCTGCCCAGCGCGGCGACCGCGGCGAGGTTGGCCAGGTAGCCGGAGGAGAACACCAGCGCGCCGGCGGCGCCGGTGAAGGCGGCGAGCCGCTCCTCCAGCTCCGTGTGGAGCCGGGTCGTCCCGGTCACCAGGCGTGACCCGGTGGACCCCGTGCCCCATTCCCTGGTGGCCCGCACCGCGGCCTCGATCAGCCGCTCGTCCCTGGAAAGCCCCAGGTAGTCGTTGGACGCCAGGTCGAGCAGGCCGTCATGGTCGGGGGAGCGCGGGCGCAGCGCCCGCCGGAGGCCGGCCGCCTCCCGCTCGGCGGCAGCCGCGCGCAATCTGTCGATCGGCCCTGTCATGGAGTGCATCTTGCCAGGTGGACACGGCGAATTCGGCGTGGGGAAAGGTCGATTCGCGTTAGAGGCGGCCCGCGGCGCATCATGCTCACGTGCCGACTCTCAGCGACCTGGTGTCACGTCACACCGCGCTCGACTCCGCGGACCTCGACTGGATCCACTCCCTGGTCTCCGACTGGCAGCTCCTCGCGGACCTGTCGTTCGCCGACCTGATCCTCTGGGTCCCCGACCAGGGCGGCACCGGATGGGTGGCGGTGGCGCAGATGCGCCCGACGACCGGCCCCACGGTGTACCACGACGACGTCGTCGGCATGGTCGTCGCCCGGCGGGACCGGCCGTTGATCGACATCGCGTGGACGGAGCACCGCATCTGCCGTGAGGGCGACCCCGACTGGTCCAGCGGGGTGCCGGTGCGGGAGGAGACCATCCCGGTACGGCGCGGCATGGGCGGCCATTTCATCGGGGTGATCCAGCGCTCCACCAACCTGTCGTCGGCCCGCACGCCGTCCCGGCTGGAGCTGACCTACCTGCAGAGCGCCTCCGACCTCGCCCAGATGGTGGCCGAGGGCCGGTTCCCGTTCCCCGAGGCGGAGCCGATACTCGTACGGTCACCCCGGGTGGGTGACGGGCTGCTGCGGCTCGACAAGGCCGGCCGGGTCACCTACGCCTCCCCGAACGCCCTGTCGGCGTACCGGAGGCTGGGGCTGCACGCCGACCTGGTGGGGGCCGATCTCGGCACGACGACCGCCGACCTGTGCTACTCGGACGAGCCGATCAACGAGGATCTGATGCTGGTCGCCAGCGGCCGGGCGCCGCGCGAGACCGAGGTGGAGAACGGCGGGACGGTCGTGCAGCTGCGGGCGATCCCGCTGATCGTCGGCGGCGGGCGGATCGGCGCCCTGGTGCTCATCCGCGACGTCACCGAGCTGCGGCGCCGGGAGCGTGAGCTGCTGACCAAGGACGCGACGATCAGGGAGATCCATCACCGGGTCAAGAACAATCTGCAGACCGTGGCCGCGCTGCTGCGGCTCCAGGCTCGGCGGCTGAACAACCCGGAGGGGCAGGAGGCGCTCAGCGAGGCGGTCCGGCGAGTCGGCTCCATCGCGATCGTCCACGAGATCCTGGCCCAGATGCCGGAGGAGATGGTGCAGTTCGACGACATCGCGGACCGTGTCATCGCGATGACCGCCGAGGTGTCGGTGGCCCACGTCATGCCGAAACGGATCGGCAGCTTCGGAGTGCTTCCCGCCGCGGTGGCCACCCCCATCGCGATGGTGCTCACCGAACTCCTGCAGAACGCCGTGGAGCACGGCTTCTCGCACAGCTCGGGCAACGTGCAGGTCCTCGTGTCGCGCGACACGGACCGGCTGGCGGTCGTCGTGGCGGACGACGGCAAGGGGCTGCCCCCCGGATTCGATCTGGAGGCGACCGGTAGCCTTGGACTGCAGATCGTCCGCACGCTGGTGGAGGGCGAGCTGTCAGGAAGGCTGAAGGTCTCCGGGAGAGAAGGTGGGGGCACCGAGGTCAGCGTCAGCATCCCCGTGGCTCAGACGTAGCTCCGGCATCCCCGGGCATTTCGGTGAATGCCGTTTATATCCGGCATTCACCGGTTCGGTGAAATGGGGGTCGGTGCCAGAGATGGGGGGTTCACGCGGGGTTCAGACACCCGCACGGGCACGGGCACGAGCGGTGCGGCGCTTGAGTGCGCGGCGTTCGTCCTCGCTGAGCCCGCCCCAGACGCCCGCGTCCTGACCGGACTCAAGGGCCCACTTGAGGCACGAGTCGGCCACCGTGCACCGGCGGCAGACCTGCTTGGCCTCTTCGATCTGCATCAGTGCCGGACCAGTGTTCCCGATCGGGAAGAACAGCTCGGGGTCCACGTCACGGCAGGCAGCGCGGTGGCGCCAGTCCATGCGTTCCACTCCTTCGTAAAGTGGAGCCTCGGCGGCTCCGCGGCGTAAACTTTGTGAAGTCTTTCACTAGCTACTGCGAAGGCTTGCCCGGCTCCATGGTGTGGGGACCGGGCTGTCCAAGTGATCGTCGGGGTATCCGTACGGCGGTGTTGGCCTCCGTAAAGGTCCTACGTTCCGACGTCGTAGTCAGCTTTTCAGCCGTACCAACAGCACACAAGAGGTTTGGGACAAGGTTTTGCCCGTCCTGGCTGTCGGATACGTCACACTATGACTACATGTAACAACCTAGACCAGGACTTGTAATGCGTCGGGGATAGAGCGGAAAACAATCCATTCATGTTCACCCAGGTAGTCGCCGTCGAGCTGGAAGGCGACCGGCCGCGCGGCCTCCAGGGTGAAATCAGCCTCGTCATGCAGCTGGACGAGGTGTCTCCCCTTCGGCAGTCCACGGCGCTCCCCGAGCATCTGCCGTACAAGGGCCAAGATTGTCGCGAGGTTCATCTTCCGCAGTCCGAGCAGGTCGATCCCCGTGCCGAAGCCGGCCCAGGGGGTCGGGTTGACCGGACGCGCCCCGACGTACGTCCACGGCGCCGTGTTGGACACGATCGCCATGAAGATCCCTTCTTCGTCTGGCCGGTGCGGACGCCTCAGGCGGATGGCGGGGCGGCGGCGGTCGGTCATGAAGAAGTGCCGCACCGCCGTCATGACGTACAGGGTCGGCAGCGCGCGGTACCCCGCGCTCCGCAGGCCCTCCACGGCCCGGACGACTTCCGCGTCGTATCCGAGGCCAGCGCAAAATGTGAAATATCGAGACCTTTGATGGTCGAAGTCGGCCTGTGCCCCCATATCGGGGCCTGAAACCTCGTCGTGCCAGATCGCCTGGCCCAGTCCGATCGTCCGGCGCCGACCCTCGCGCAGCGCCTCCAGGACGGCGCCCGTCGCCTCGACGGAGTTGTTGGGCAGGCCGAGGGCCCGGGCGAAGACGTTCGCGCTGCCCCCGGGGATCACGATCAGCGCGGGCCGCTCGGCCGCCGGCCGGTCGGGCTCCGCGTCGAGCAGGCCGTTCACGGTCTCGTTGATCGTCCCGTCGCCGCCGAGGACCGCCACCGCGTCGAATCCCTTGGCGTGGGCGGTGGCGGCGAGCACGGACGCGTGCCCGCGGTAGGCGGTCTCCTCGACGGACAGGTCCACGGCGGCGCTCAGGGCCCGGATCAGCACGTCGCGCGTCCGATCGTGCGTCGTGGTGGCCTTCGGGTTGACGAGGAGGAGAGCCCGCATGCCTGAAGGTTAACGAACCCTTTACCGCTCCCGCCGGGCGACGCCTGCGCTCGGGGGCGAGGTTCGCTGCGAGTAGGGTGTGGCGGTGTGATCAGCACTTCCGCCGGCCGGCCGGCCACGCTGACGGTGGCCGCGGCCGTCGTGGCCGTCGAGGGCCTGCTCGCCGTCGCCCTGGGCGGCTACGCCGTCGTGCAGACGATGGTCGACCAGGCCGCCGACCTGGTGACCGCGCTCGCCGAGGCCGGATTCGCCGTGCTCGCAGGCGCCGCCCTGCTCTGGGTGGCCTGGGGCCTGTGGCGGGTCCTGCGATGGAGCCGGGGCCCGGCCGTGGTGACGCAGATCTTCGCGATTCCGGTGGCGATCACGCTGATCCAGGCCGGGCAGTACGGCTACGGTGTGCCTGTCGTCGCGGCGGCGGCCGTCGCGCTGGTGGCCCTGCTCGCTCCGCCGTCCACCAAGGCCCTCATGGGTGAGGACGACTCACCCGGACGCCGCTGACCTGCTCTCAGTCCTCGGCGGTGAGGCCCTCGCGGAGCTGGGCGAGCGTGCGGGCCAGCAGCCGGGACACATGCATCTGGGAGATCCCCAGCTCGGTCGCGATCTGCGACTGCGTCATGTTGCCGAAGAAGCGCAGCAGCAGGATCCGCTTCTCGCGCGGAGGCAGGCGCTCCAGCAGCGGTTTGAGCGACTCCCGGTACTCGACGCCTTCGAGGGACTCGTCCACGATGCCGAGCGAGTCGGAGACCGCGGGCGCGTCGTCGTCACCCGAGTCGGGGGCGTCGAGGGAGACGGTCGAGTAGGCGTTCGCCGACTCCAGGCCCTCCAGCACCTCCTCCTCGGTCATGCCCAGGTGGACGGCGAGCTCCGCGACCGTGGGAGCGCGGCTCTCCCGCTGCGACAGCTCGCTGATCGCCTTGGTGAGCGAGAGCTTGAGCTCCTGCAGCCGGCGCGGCACGCGGACGGCCCAGCCCTTGTCGCGGAAGTGCCGCTTGATCTCGCCGACGATGGTCGGGGTGGCGTACGTGGAGAACTCCACGCCGCGCCCGAGGTCGAACCGGTCGATGGACTTGATCAGCCCGATGGTGGCCACCTGCGTGAGGTCGTCGAGCCACTCGCCGCGGTTGCGGAACCGCCGCGCGAGGTACTCCACCAGCGGGAGATGGAGCTCGACCAGCTCGTCGCGGATGCGCTGACGCCGCGGGTCGTCTGCCGGCAGCTCCGCGAGCTCCCCGAAGAGCGTGCGTGCCCGCACGCGGTCGGGCACCGCGGAGTCGCCGGAGGCCATGGCACTCGTCCTCTCGGTCACGCCGGCCTCGCGGTGCTTCGCCGCTTGCGCAGCACGATGGCCATGTGATCGGCGTGATCGGACAGGGCGTCCACGTCGTCCGCCAGTGCCGTCAGCACCATCCAGGCGAAGTCCTCCCGGTTGGGAGCGGTGACGCCCAGCGTGCTGACCTCGACGCGGATCGTCATCTCCTGGCCGGTCAGCTCGAACTCCGCGAGAAGGTCGGTGCCGGGCACCGCGTGCCGCAGGAGCATGGCGCACGCCTCGTCCACCGCGATCCGGAGATCCTCGATCTGGTCGAGGGTGAAGTCGAGCCGCGCGGCGAGCCCCGCGGTCGCCGTCCGCAGCACGGAGAGATAGGCGCTCACGGCGGGCAGCCGGACACTTACAGCATCACGAATCCCGGTCAGATCCACCGCAGGCGTCTCGGTTTCCTCGGTCACGTTCCTCCTCGCCCCTTACGAGCCGGCTGAGTGCCGCTGACTGCAACCTACCGCCAGTCGCCCCCCGTTGCTCCGCCCGGACGCGCCGATTGTGGTGATCCTTGGGGGTAACTCCACGTAAATTCCACCCCCATTGCCCGGCCGTCCGGAAAGGCCGCTCGCAGGCGTCCTCTCTCCTATCTTCCACCCTTCCCGCGGGGGGCGCGGAGCGCCTCCCGGGGAGAGCGGGAGAACTCCCGAAACGATCCGGCCCCGCGCGGTCCACAGACCGTGCGGGGCCGGATCGGGAGGCTCAGGCGGCCTTGGTCTCCCAGAAGATCTTGGAGATCTCGTCGATCTTCGCGAGGAGCTCGTCGGCCTGCGAGGGGTCGATCGTGCCCTTGGCCCCGGCGGCGCCGGCGAGCTTGGTGGCGTCCCAGAAGAGCTGGTGAAGCTGGGGGTACTGCTCCAGGTGCGGCGGCTTGAAGTAGTCGGTCCACAGCACCCACAGGTGGTGCTTGACCAGCTCGGCCCGCTGCTCCTTGATGATGAGCGCCCGGGTCCGGAAGACCGGGTCCTCGTTGTCGGCGTACTTCTTCATGATCGCCTTGACGGACTCGGCCTCGATGCGGGCCTGTGCCGGGTCGTAGATCCCGCACGGGAGGTCGCAGTGGGCGGACGCCTCGTGCCGGGGTCGCAGCAGTCGTGCGAGCATCGGAATCCTTCCTTAGGAATGCTGGTTACAGCAAGGTCCAGGACCGACCTTACTCGCCTGCGATACCTATACGTGGAGGGGGATGTGCTCACGTCCGTGTCCGTGTCGGGCGACTCGATGCTGCCGGTCCTCCGTCCCGGCGACTGGCTGCTCGTACGGCGGAACGCGATCGTCCGGCCCGGCGACCTGGTGGTGGCGCGGCGCCCGCACGGCCTGATCGTCAAGCGTGCCTTCCGGCCCTCGGCGGAGGGCTGGTGGCTGGAGAGCGACAACCAGTCGGCCCCCGGGCGGCAGGACAGCTGGGATTTCGGCGCCGTTCCCGAGACCGACATCGTCGGCCGGGTGGTCCTCCGCTACTGGCCCCGGGTCTCGTTCCGGTTCCCTCCCGCCCCGGATCGCGCCTCCTGACCGGCCGGGGGTGATCGTACGTCTCCGCTGGTCAGGGTGAAAGGTTCAGCACGTCCGGTGGTCATCGGCCTGTGAGCGGGCGTGCGGCGGCCGGGCCCCCGGGAAAGCTTGACTCCATCGATCGGCGCCGCTGACGCTTACGGCGGCGGGCAGCCGGGGGGCCGGCTCCGCCCGCCGGTGAAAGGCGGGAAGACCACGGCATGGGAGCACGCAGGTGTCCCAACCCCTGAGCAGAGGACTGTTCATGTCGTACGGGAAGAGAGGGGCTCTTCGCTCCTCGGTCCTCGCCGCGCTGGCGGCGGCGCTCGGCGCGGCCTTGATCGCGGTGTCGCCCGGGGCCCGGGCCGCGGCCGGCGACGGCTCGCCGGCCGACCCCGACATCTCCTTCACCGGCCGGTGGAGCACCACCGACCCCGCCGCGTACGTGCCCTACTGGGCCGGCGCGTACTTCACCACCGGTTTCACCGGGACGACGGTGAAGCTCAAGCAGCGCAACACCATCGATCTGTACTACAGCATCGACGGCGGGCCGGACGTCTACCGCACCAACGTCAGCGGCACGGTCAACCTGACCACGACGCCGCTGCGGGCGGGTAATCACACGCTGCGCGTCTCGTACCGGGTCGTCGCGGGCTCCTACCACGGCGACGCGGTCTTCCAGGGCCTCGTCCTCGACCCGGGCGCGAGGACGCTTCCGGCGGCGGTGCCCTCCAAACTCGTCGAGTTCGTCGGCGACTCGATCACCGTGGGCACCACGTCGTCGAAGAACGCGCTGACCGCGTACGGCTGGCTGATCGGCGAGCGGCTGGGCGTACGGCACACGCAGATCGCCCAGGGCGGCGCCTGCCTGGTCGCCACGGCGGACGGGTGTGTCGGCCTGGAGAAGCAGTTCGCCAAGCTCAACCCCAACGCGGCCACCCCGGACTGGAACTTCTCCCGCTACCAGGCCGACGCGGTGGTGATCAACCTCGGCACGAACGACGTCGGCCACGGCGTGAGCACCACGACGTTCCAGACCTCCTACACCAACCTGCTGCGGACGGTGCGGTCGAAGTACCCGGCGGCGGCCGTCTTCGCGCTGGAGACCTTCACCAAGAGGTTCGCGGCGCAGACCCAGGCCGCGGTCAGGACGCTGAACGCCGGCGGCGACGCCAACGTGTACTACGTCAACACCGAGGGCTGGCTGACCAGCGCCGACCTCAGCGACTCCGTGCACCCCAACGACAACGGCCACCGGGTGATCGCCGACCGTCTCGCCCCGATCATCTCCGCCAAGCTCGGCGGGACGCCGTCACCCTCCCCGACGCCGACTCCTACCCCGACTCCCACGCCGACTCCCACGCCGACTCCCACGCCGACTCCGACGCCGACGCCGACCCCTACCCCGACTCCCACGCCGACCGCCGCGGCGGCCTGCGCCGTCACCTACACGATCACCAATCAGTGGCAGGACGGTTTCCAGGCCGACGTGACCATCCGCAACACCGGCAGCACGGCGGTCAACGGCTGGACTCTCACCTGGACGTACGCCGACGGCCAGCGGATCAGCCAGGCGTGGAACGCCTCCTACACCCAGAGCGGCGGCGCGGTGACGGTCACCGACGCCGGCTGGAACGGCGCCATCCCGGCCGACGGCACGGCGGGCTTCGGCTTCCTCGCCGCCCAGTCCGGCACCAACGCCAAGCCGTCCGCCTTCGCGCTCAATGGCAGGGCGTGCACGGTCGCGTGATCAGAGCCTCATCCGCGAGCGCGGTGCTCGCCGGCCGGGCGGTCAGGCGCCGCGTCTGCGTGCGCGGTAGGCGGCCACGTTGGCCCGGCTGGCGCACCGCTCGGAGCAGTAGCGGCGCGACCGGTTCGTCGAGGTGTCGAGGTAGGCGTTGCGGCAGGGGACGGCCTGGCAGACGCCGAGCCGGTCGACGCCGAGCCGGGTGACGATGACGGCCAGGCCCATCACCGATCCCACGGCCAGCGTGTCGGCCACCCGGCCGCCCTCGGTGAGGTGGAGGTGCCAGGGCTGACCGTCGTGGCCGGAGATCTGCGGGTACACGGGATGGCGGACCAGGAGGCCGTTGAGCCGCTCGACGACGTCGGTCTCGTCGCCGTCCGACGCCGAGTCGAAGACCTCGGTCAGCTCCTCCTGCAGCTCGCACAGCGCGTCGAGATCCCGCCGGGTGAGCCGGGTGGCGGCCTCGGTGCGGCCGGTCTCCTCGAGCAGCTCTCGAAGCGCGGCCATGCTGCGCACCCCCTCGCCCATGTTCACCAGCGAAACGGCGAGCTCGGCGTATGACTCCAGGTCCACGGGGACGCCCAGATGCGTAAGAGGTCAATGGTAACGCCGAGTATTACATGGGGGATGGTTCCCGGGGAACACCGTACGGTGAAGGATCTGTGGCTTATCGGCAGCGGCGGCCGTCTCATCATGTGGCACAATCAGGAGACGGGTGACCCCCGTATCCCCCTCAAGAGCGACCGTCAACGACGACGGCCTGCGGCGGCTACCGAAGCCATGGCTCTCGTGCTCTTGACGGCGTCTACCGAAGGAACTCGTCCTTTCGACACTGGGGTCGCTGTGACCGTTTCATCTGTCTCCTTGGCATCTCTTGACCTCGATCCCGCGTTCGCGCTGCACCGCGGCGGGAAGCTGGAGGTCCGATCCACCATCCCCGTACGCGACGCGGACGACCTGTCGCTCGCGTACACCCCGGGTGTCGCCCGGGTCTGCACCGCGATCGCCGACACACCTGAACTGATCAACGACTACACGTGGGTCTCCAACGTGGTGGCAGTGGTCTCCGACGGGACCGCCGTCCTCGGGCTCGGAGACATCGGGCCCGGCGCCGCCATGCCGGTGATGGAGGGCAAGGCCCTGCTGTTCAAGGAGTTCGGCAAGGTCGACGCCGTGCCGATCTGCCTCGACTGCACCGACGTGGACGCGATCGTCGAGACCGTCGTCCGGCTGGCGCCCTCCTTCGGCGGCATCAACCTCGAGGACATCAGCGCGCCGCGCTGCTTCGAGGTGGAGCGCCGCCTGCGCGAGAGGCTGGACATCCCCGTCTTCCACGACGACCAGCACGGCACGGCCATCGTGGTGCTCGCCGCGCTGCGGAACGCGGCCCGCCTCGCCGGGCGGTCCCTCGGTGACCTGCGGGCGGTGGTCGCCGGCGCCGGCGCCTCGGGCGTCGCCGTGACCCGCATCCTGCTCGGCGCGGGGATCGGCGACATCGCGGTCTCCGACTCCAAGGGCATCGTGTACGCCGGGCGCGGCGGGCTGAACGACGTCAAGGAGGCCCTGGCCCGCGACACCAACAGGTCGGGGCTGACCGGCTCCACCGAGCAGGCGCTCTCCGGCGCCGACGTGTTCATCGGCCTGTCCGGGTCCACCGTGCCGGAGGCGGCGATCGCCTCGATGGCGCCCGGCGCCATGGTCTTCGCCCTGTCCAACCCCACGCCCGAGGTCGAGCCCTCCGTCGCGGCCCGGTACGCCCGCGTGGTGGCCACCGGACGCTCCGACCACCCCAACCAGATCAACAACGTGCTGGCCTTCCCCGGGGTCTTCCGCGGCGCGCTGGACGTCCGGGCCACGACCATCACGGAGAACATGAAGCTGGCGGCCGCGTCCGCGCTGGCGGCGGTGGTCGGCGACGACGTCAGCGAGACCTACGTGATTCCCTCGCCGTTCGACGCGCGGGTGGCACCGGCGGTCAGCGCCGCCGTCGCCCGGCAGGCCCGCGAGGACGGTGTCGCTCGCAGGTGAGGCCGTACGCGACCTGACATCACCGGACACGGGGGGCCGTGACCGCGCGACAGCGCCGGTCACGGCCCTTTTCTTTCAGGTCCGCCGTGTCCGGAAGTTTGGGAATCCCTTTAAGGGTTCACGGTCCGTGCTATAAAGAAAGCTCTCCGTTACCTATCGGCTATGCCTGTCCATGGTGAGGAGAGCGATGCGACGGGATCCCAACCGGCTGCTCCAGCAGCACCTGACCGAGGCGGGCCTGTCCCGCAAGGGGCTGGCCCGCAGGCTCAACGGCCTCGGGACGGCGCGCGGGCTGCGGGGAATGAGCTACGACCACGGCTCGGTGCTGCGCTGGATCGCGGGCCGGCGCCCGCGCGAGCCGGTTCCCGGCCTGCTCGCGGAGATCTTCTCGATGCGGCTCGGACGGCAGGTGTCGGCGGAGGACATCGGCATGCCGGGCGAGGAGGTGCCTCCCGACCTCGGACAGGAGTTCCCCCATTCGTGGGAGGAGGGTGTGGCAAGCGTGACAGAACTGTGGAGGGCCGACGTCGAGCGGCGCAGATTCCTGCTCGACTCCACCTTCGCCCTGGGAGCGGGCTCGGCGGGGATCGTCCGCTGGCTGACGGCGCCCGCAGGCGAGGGGCTCTCCGCCGACGGCCCGCGCCGCGTCGGGGTCTGCGACGTGGCCGCGATCCGCGAGGTCACCCGCTCGTTCAGCGAGCTGGACAACCGGTTCGGCGGCGGCAGCATCCGCGGCCCGGTGGTGCGGTACCTGCACACGGCGGTGGCGCCGCTCCTGCGTGACGGCTCCTATAGCGAGGCCACCGGGCGCTCGCTCGCCACCGCCGCGGCGGAGCTGACCCGGCTGGCCGGCTGGATGGCCTACGACCTGGAGCAGCACGGCCTGGCCCAGCGCTACCTCGTCCAGGCGCTCGGGCTGGCGCGCAACGCGGGCGACCACGGTCTCGCCGGTGAGATCCTCGCGGGCATGAGCCATCAGGCCGTCTACGTCGGGCATGCCCGGCACGGCCTGGAGCTCGCCCGCGCGTCCATCGTGGCGGCGAGACGCTCAGGGGTGTTCTCCCTGATGGCGGAGGCGCGTGTGCTGGAGGCGCACGCGCACGCGCTGCTGGGGGACCGGGCCTCGTGCGGCGTCTCCCTGCACGAGGCCGAGCTGGCCTTCGACCGGCGGGCGCCACAGAACGAGCCCGGCTGGATCGGCTACTTCGACGAGGCCTACCTCGCCGCCAAGTTCGCCCACTGCCTGCGCGACCTCGGGGACGGCGAAAGGGCCGTCGGGCACGCGCGGCGGTCACTGCGCATGGACGGCCGCTACGTCCGGGGGAAGATGTTCAACCTCTCGCTGCTCGCCTCCGCCCTCGTCCAGCAGGGCGAGCTGGAGGAGGCGTGTTCGGCGGCCGCGTCCGCCCTCGACCTGGCCGAGGGGATCCAGTCCGCGCGCACCCGGTCGTACGTCGCGGACATGAGCCGCCGGTTCCAGCCGTACGCGTCCCAGCCGGGGGTGGCGGCGCTGCTGGAGCGCACCGGTGAGCCGGTGACGGCGCGCGACCCGGTCCGGGTCTGAGCCGGCGCGTCGCGCGGGCAGTCCGCGCGGGAAAGTGGGACCGGCGCGGGAGTCGCACAGCGCCAGGGGCAAGACAGCGGCCGGGGAAGACAGCGGCAGAGAAGGGCCCGGCCAGCCGGCCGGGCCCTTCACACGCCTGTTTCCGGGTGCCTCAGCTGTGCACCTCGGTGATGCCGAGCGTGCCGTCCTTGCGGACGATCGAGCCCGACCAGAGCGAGTAGGCCGCCTTGTACACGCCGTAGGTCTCCCCGTCGAAGTACGGCGAGGTGATCAGGTCGCTGCGGCCGTTGCCGTCGGTGTCCCCGCCGAGGCTGGTGACGCCGTTGATGTAGCCGATGCGACGGGCGCTGCTGTACTTGAGGATCCACGGGCCGCCGGAGGAGCCGCCGGTCATGGAGCACTTGAGGCCGATCTGCTCGTCCGCCTTCACCGAGGCCTCGGCGACGGGGAAGAACGGCTTGCCGTAGCACCACTTGAGCTTCTCGCCGGAGAAGACGTAGTTGCCGTCGTCGTGGGCGGAGGCCGGGTAGCCGAACACGAAGACCGGCGAGCCGACCTTCTGGTTGTAGGCGAGACCCTGGCCGCCGACCTTGTCGCCGAGGCGGCCGGCGTCGACCCACACGTGCTTGTCGTAGTCGCGGAGGATGCCGTTGTAGACCGTGACGAAGGCGTAGTCGCGGTCGCCGTCCTCGTAGACGTCGAAGTCGTAGTGCGTGAAGGCCTGCTTGCCGACGTAGATGCCCCAGGGCGCCTTGCCGTCGTAGTAGCCCGGAACGAAGATCCACCGCTTGACGACCGCGCTGTTGGTCTCCGTGTCGTAGACGCAGTGACCGGCCGTGGCGACCAGGTTGCGGTACTGCGACTGGACCGAGGAGGCCGAGCAGGAGTACAGGCCGTTGCCGATCGTGAAGAACACGCGGCCGACGGTCCTCGGCAGGTTGACGTTCTTCGACGTCGACGTGGTCTTCTTCTCGTCACCGATGGCGGGGACCACGCCGGGCTTGCCGTCCGAGGCGGACGGGCCGCCCTTGGAGACGTGCTTGGGAACGGCCTTGGTCTCCATCCCGTACGGGTCGGCGGCCTTGAGGTTGGCGCCCGCGTTCTCCGTCCAGAAGCTGAGGACGTCGGAGACGTCGGCGACTGTGGCGAGCTTCGTCGAGGACGTGTTCTTGGGGGCGGCCTGCGCCGGGACGGCCACGGCGGCAGCCGCGAGACCGGCGGCGGCGATGACGCCGCCGAGGGGCAGAAGCACACGCTTCTTCATGGGGGGTTCGACTCCTCGGGCTGTACGTGGGACGCCACTTGCGCCCCATGCGTCAGTAAAGGGATGTCAAGGAACATACAGCACTAGGGCACCCCGCGATAAGCCGGAGATAAGAAGACACGGCGGCAATTAACCTGCTTTTTTGTTTTCCGTGGCCTTTGCCGGAGAGGGCGGCTGTCGTCAACCGGACTCCGGTGATGTAACCGGTCAGTCCCTATGAAACGTTCGGGCTGCTGAGCGAACCCGTCCACTGGTGTCGTGCCGCGTCGTAGACGCCGAGGAGCTCGCCGTCGAAGTACGGCGAGAAGCTGGTGCCCGCGCGTCCGCCCGTCCTGGAGACACCCACGGTCAGCCCGTTCAGGTAACCGAGGCCCCGTGAGCTCCGGTAGGCGGCCAGCCAGGAGGAGCCGGACGCGCTCGGGGCCGCGGTGCGGATCGCCACCAGTTCGTCCGCCTTGAGCGCGAGGTCCTGGGCCGCGAACGGGCTGCCGTACGAGCGGGCGAGGATGTCGCTTCGAGCGACGCGGGCCGAGGGGGTCGCGCTCGCCCGGGCGGGGGTGTGGACGGTGGCGCCCGCCGGGTAACCGATGACGGCCACCGGCGTGCCGACCCTCAGGTTGTAGGCCAGGCCCTGTCCGCCGACGCGGTCGCCGAGCCGCCCGGCGTCGGTGAGCCTGATCCCGGCGTACCCGGTCCGCAGCTTGTACTTCGGCCCGGTGAAGGCCGCGACCTGGGCCCGCGTGGACAGCCTGACCCGGCTCGGCGTCAGCCCGTTGTAGACGCTGACGAAGGCGTAGTCGCGGTCGACGTCTCCGTACGTGGCGAAGTCGAAGTGGGTGAAGGCCTGCTTGCCCGCGTACACGCCCCAGGGCGTCCTGCCCTGGTAGGAGCCGGGCACGAAGACCCACTTCCGCAGCGTCGCCGCCCCGGACAGGGTGTCGTAGACGCAGTGACCGGCCGTCGCGACCAGATTGCCGTAGTCGGACCGTACCGAGGTGGCCGCGCACCAGTGGGGCCGGTCGTCGGCCGCGACGAAGAACGCCTTGCCCGTCGTCTTCGGGAGGTTGACGTTCCTGGAGGTGGCCGCCGGACCGCCCGCGTGCGCGATCCCCGCGATCAGGCCTGCCCGGCCGTCGGGGTCGGCGCCGCCGGTCCCGGCGCGGCCGGCGGTGATCGCGGCTCCTCCGTCGTACGGCGTGGCGTCCGTGAACGCCCGGCCGCCGTCGCGGAGCCAGTAGGCGACGGCGGACAGCGCCTGCGCCTCGGTGGCCAGCGCGTGGGTGGCGGTGGTGTCGTAGGCCCGTGCCGGGGCCGGTGTGCCCAGAACGAGCAGCGAT
The DNA here is from genome assembly GCF_040802045.1 of Microbispora sp. NPDC049125. Classification (NCBI taxonomy): domain Bacteria; kingdom Bacillati; phylum Actinomycetota; class Actinomycetes; order Streptosporangiales; family Streptosporangiaceae; genus Microbispora; species Microbispora sp. NPDC049125. Next base: position 45,874 of record NZ_JBEZDW010000025.1, read on the forward strand.
GCCATCGCCGCGACACCCCGGCAGGGGGTGAGGAAGCGTTTCAACAGGGACTCCTCGCGCCGCACGTGGAGCCGCTCCTGCGCCCCGCCATCAGTGAACGGATGGGGAGGAACTTACAGCGTGCATGGTGCATATCGGAAACAGGCCTGGAGCCGAGGCGAGCGGAGACCCGTGAAAAGGCGCAGGGCCCGGCGTGAACCGGGCCCTGCGTGTCAAGCGGGTTGTCAGGGTCTCCCCAAACGGGTGATCTTCTGATCTCCGCAGGTCGGAGATTAGGCGACCGAGCCGGACCAAAGGTTCTTGGCCGCGCTGTAGACGCCGTAGAGCTCACCGTCGAAGTACGGGGAGACGCTGGTGTCGATGCGGTTGTTCTTGTCGGTGTCGGAGACGCCGATGGTCACGCCGTTCAGGTAGCCCAGACGACGGGCGTTGCTGTACTTCAGCAGCCACGAGGAGCCGATGGAGCCCTCACCGGTGAAGGAGGACTTCACGCCGACGAGCTCTTCGCCCTTGATCGCCGAAGCGGTCGCGGCGAAGGTCTTGCCGTAGCTCCACTTGAGCGTCTGGCCGGAGTAGGCGTGGTTGCCGTCCGGGTGCGACCCGCTGGGGTAGCCGAACACGAAGACCGGCGAGCCGACCTTCTGGTTGTAGGCCAGACCCTGGCCACCGACGTTGTCGCCGAGGCGACCGGCGTCGATGAACTTGCGCGCCCAGTAGTGCTTCTTGCCGTCCTTGTACGTGACGGCGCGGATCTTCGGGTCGTACTGGTTGTACGACGCCTCGGTGACTTCCTTCCACGCCGACGGGGTGTCCTCGACGTTGACAGCGATGGCGCCGTTGTACGCCTTCAGGCCGTTGTACACGGTGACGAACGCGTAGTCGCGGTCGCCGTCCTCGTACACGTCGAAGTCGTAGTGCGTGAACGCCTGCTTGCCGACGTAGATGCCCCACGGGGTCTTCGCCTGGTAGTAACCGGGGATGAAGACCCAGTTCTTCATGGTGTCAGCGTTGGAGACCGTGTCGTAGACGCAGTGTCCAGCGGTGGCGACCAGGTTGTGGTACGTGGACTGCACCGAGGTGGCCGAGCACCAGTGCGACTTGTTGTCCGCGCCGGTGAAGAACACCTTGCCCGTGGTCTTGGGCAGGTTGACGTTCTTCGACTTGGAGACGGTCTTCTTCTCGTCGCCGATCGCCGGCACCACACCGGGCTTGCTGTCCGCGCTCGGGCCACCGGTCGAGACGTGCTTGGCGGGAACCGTGGTCTCGACGTTGTAAGGCGTCGCGTTGATCAGGTTCGCGTTGTGCTCGTTCGTCCAGTAGGCGACGATGTTGGCCACGGCGATGCCGTTGACGGCCAGCGGGTCGGTGGACACGTCGCCCGCCGCCTGGGCGGGGGCGGCGAGGCCGGCGGCGAGGAGGCCGGTGGTGGCGACGACGCCACCAAAGGCGAGAATGCGCTTCATGGGGGAACTCCTTGGTCTGTCGTGAGACGCCTCATGCGTCCCATGCGTCAGGAAAGGGATGGCTGGACCATACAGCCGAGATCTTGCGCGGCGAAAGCTGTCGCGCGGCCACTGCGGTCGCTGCGAGACCCCCGAGACTTTCCTGTGATAATCCTGAGAATCGTGATCTTTGCTCCAAAGATCGACATATCCGCAGATCACAGGTCAGTGACGACGGTGGTCACGCTGGAGAACGCAGAGACTGCCGGGGCTCGTGGGACCGGTGGGATGTGATGTAAATCACAGGTTTCAAGTGGCACCCGATGTGGAGCTCGCGCGTCTAAGGCCCCCAAACGCGAGAAGGCCCCGGCGGTCAACGCCGGGGCCTTCGAAGTCACGGGAAGCATACACACCGCTCGCCTCTTTCGCGGCTCACAGCGGAAGTCGCGGCTGGAGCCGCCGGAGCGGTCATGCGAATGGAACGGAACAAGCCTCAGGGCCCGGCTGTAGCCGGGCCCTGAGGTTGGTCGTTCACGCCGGCCGGGAACGGGTCCCCGGCCGGAGATCGCCGCTACTAGCCGGCGATCTTGCCCGACCAGCTGTTCTTGGCCGCGCTGTAGACGCCGTAGGTCTCACCGTCGAAGTACGGGGAGACGCTGGTGTCGTACCGGTCGTTGCCGTCGGTGTCGGAGACGCCGATGGTCACGCCGTTCAGGTAGCCGAGACGACGGGCGTTGCTGTACTTCAGCAGCCAGGACGAGCCGAGCGCGCCCTCACCGGTGAAGGACGACTTGATCCCCTGGAGCTCCTCCGCCTTGATGGCCGAAGCGGTCGCTCCGAAGGTCTTGCCGTAGCTCCACTTGAGGGTCTTGCCGGTGAACGCCTGGTTGCCGTCGGGGTGCTTGCCGCTGGGGTAGCCGAACACGAAGACCGGCTGGCCGATCTTCTGGTTGTAGGCCAGGCCCTGGCCGCCGACGTTGTCGCCGAGGCGACCGGCGTCCTTGATGACAAGCTGGTGCTTCGTGGTGTCCCACGACGGCTGGACGCCGTTGTAGACGGTGACGAACGCGTAGTCGCGGTCGCCGTCCTCGTAGACGTCGAAGTCGTAGTGGGTGAAGGCCGTCTTGCCGACGTAGATGCCCCACGGGGTCTTGCCCTGGTAGTAGCCCGGGACGAAGACCCAGTAGTCCAGCGTGGCCTTGTTGGTCACGGTGTCGTAGACACAGTGACCGGCGGTCGCCACCAGGTTGTGGTAGGTCGACTGCACCGAGGTGGCGGAGCACCAGTGCGGCTTGCCGTCGGAGCCGCGGAAGAACACCTTGCCCGTGGTCTTGGGCAGGTTGACGTTCTTCGAGGTGCTGGAGGACTTCTTCTCGTCACCGATGGCCGGCACAACGCCGGGCTTGCTGTCCGCCGAGGGGCCACCCTTGCTGACGTGCTTGGTGGCGACCTTGGTCTCGACGGTGTACGGCGTGGCGTTGAGGAAGTTCGAGAACTTCTCTCCCCTCCAGTACTTGATGACCTGGAGGGCGGCGGTGTTGCTGGCCAGGGTGTCGGAGGAGACGTCGCTGGCCGCCTGAGCCGGGACCGACAGGCCCGCGGCGAGGAGGCCGGCGGTGGCGACGAGACCACCGAGGGCGAGGGTGCGCTTCATTTGGAGCTCCTTGGTCTGTCGTGGGACACCTCATGCGCCCCATGCGTCAGTAAAGGGATGCCAGGAACATACCGGCAGGATCTTGGGCGTTTAAAGTCGTTCTCACAGGAACCGGACAGGTTTCGATCAGCCGTGACCGGCTCGTTATCTAGCCCTGGAGGCTTCGTGGAACGACGGCTTTCCTGATCAGCGCGGAAGTGCACAGGCCGCCGATGTCTCCTGGAACGCGGCAACGAGCGCTCGGCGGAAGACGAGAATGTGATGTGAATCACATAAAAAAAAGGGAGCCAAATGAGGGCTGCGGGCGTCTAAGCGCACCGGCCGTCGGCTCTGGAGTGCCGCGCACGACTATCGTCGAACCGGCATAAACCGCCCATAAGTGGCAGGCCTTGGAACGCCGAAAGGGCCCGGCTGGGAAGCCGGGCCCTTCGGGTGGAACGAGTCAGGGGGCGAGCCCTGACGGGTGATCTTCTGATCTCCGCAGGCCGGAGATCAGGCGATCGAGCCGGACCAGAGGTTCTTGGCCGACCAAAGGTCTTGCCGTACGTCTACTTGAGGGTCTTGCCGGAGAAGGTGTGGTCGCCGTGCGGATGGCATCCGCTCGGGTAGCCGAACACGAAGACCGAGCCGCCGACCTTTTGGTTGTAGGCCAGGCTCTGGCCGCCGACGTTGTCGCCGAGGCGACCGAGGTCGACGAACTTCCACAGATTCCCGCGAGCAGGGCCGGGGCGCTCTTCGCGTAGGCGTCCCAAAGCGCCTTCGTGGGCTCCGTCTTGTTGACGGGAGCCGAACGGTCGGAAAAGCCGCAGGGCCCGGCTGGCGGCCGGGCCCTGCGGGTGGTCACTTCGGTCGATCGGGGGACTGACCCCGCCGGCCGGATCGCCCTGACTAGGCGATCTTGCCGGACCAGGTGGCCTTGGCGGCGTTGTAGACGCCGTAGGTCTCACCGTCGAAGTACGGGGAGATGCTGGTGTCGATGCGCTTGTTGCCATCGGTGTCCGAAACGGCGGCGGTGACGCCGTTCAGGTAGCCGAGGCGACGGCTGCTCTTGTAGCTGAGCAGCCACGCCGAGCCGACGGAGCCCTCGCCGGTGAAGGAGGACTTGACGCCGAGCATCTCCTCGCCCTTGATGGACGGGGCGGTGGCGGCGAAGGTCTTGCCGTAGCTCCACTTGAGGGTGTTGCCGGTGAACGGACGGGTGCCGTCGGGGTGGGCCCCGCTCGGGTAGCCGAACACGAAGACCGAGCCGCCGACCTTCTGGTTGTAGGCCAGGCCCTGCCCGCCGACGGCGTCACCGAGGCGACCGGCGTCCGCGAGAGCGACGTAACCGATGTACTTCACGCCGTCCTTGGTCCAGGTGAGGTAGCCGGCCTTGCCGGTGTCGGCCGCGGCCTTCTCCTCGGCGGTGGCGTCGTTGTACCGCACCACGGTCTTGGACTTGGTCGGGTCGAGCTTGACGCCGTTGTACACGGTGACGAACGCGTAGTCGCGGTCGCCGTCCTCGTAGACGTCGTAGTCGTAGTGGGTGAACGCCGTCTTGCCGACGTAGATGCCCCACGGGGTCTTGCCCTGGTAGTAGCCGGGGACGAAGACCCACTTGTCGAGGGTGGCCTTGTTCGACGCGGTGTCGTACACGCAGTGCCCGGCCGTGGCGACCAGGTTGTGGTACGTGGACTGCACCGAGGTGGCCGAGCACCAGTGCGGCTTGTGGTCCGCGCCGATGAAGAACACCTTGCCCGTGGTCTTGGGCAGGTTGACGTTCTTCGAGGTGCTGGTGGTCTTCTTCTCGTCACCGATGGCCGGCACGACACCGGGCTTGGTATCGGGAGCCGGACCGCCCGTGGACACGTGCTTCGTCGAGACCGTGGTCTCGACGTTGTAGGGCGTAGCCAGCTGGAGGTTGGCCGCGGCCTGGCCGAACCAGAACGTCGCCACCTGCTGGGCGGCGAAGTTGGTGCTGGCCAGCGTGTCGCTGGAGACCGTGTCGGAGGCCTGGGCCGGAGCGGCCAGACCGGCGGCGAGAAGGCCCGTGGTGGCGATGAGGCCACCGAAGGCGAGGGTGCGCTTCATTTGGAGCTCCTTGGTCTGTCGTGGGACGCCTCATGCGTCCCATGCGTCAGGAAAGGGATGGCCGGGAACATACCGTCAGGTTCGTGGCCGTATGAAGCGTCTCTCACAGGAACCGGACAGGTTTCGATCAGTCGTGACCGTGCCGTTATCCGGGCGGACCGGCCATCAGGATCGCTGGATTTCCTGATCAGCGCGGAAGAGCATGATCGGCCGACGTGTCTTGGAACGCGGCAACGAGGGGGGCGGGTTTGGCGCGGATGTGAGGCGAATCACATCGGAGAAAGGGAGCCAAATGAGGGCTGCGGGCGTCTAAGCGCCCTGGCCGTCGGCTCTGGAGTGCCGCGCATGACTATCGTCGAACCGGCATAAACCGCCCATAAGTGGCAGGCCTTGGAACGCCGAAAGGGCCCGGCTGGGAAGCCGGGCCCTTCGGGTGGAACGAGTCAGGGGGCGAGCCCTGACGGGTGATCTTCTGATCTCCGCAGGCCGGAGATTAGGCGATCGAGCCGGACCAGAGGTTCTTGGCCGCGCTGTAGACGCCGTAGAGCTCACCGTCGAAGTACGGGGAGACGCTGGTGTCGTAGCGGTCGTTGCCGTCGGTGTCGGAGACGCCGATGGTCACGCCGTTCAGGTAGCCGAGACGACGGGTGTTGGAGTACTTCAGCAGCCAGGACGAGCCGAGCGAGCCCTCACCGGTGAAGGACGACTTGACACCCTGGAGCTCCTCCGCCTTGATCGACGAAGAGGTCGCACCGAAGGTCTTGCCGTACGTCCACTTGAGGGTCTTGCCGGAGAACGCCTGGTTGCCGTCCGGGTGCTTGCCGCTGGGGTAGCCGAACACGAAGACCGGCTGGCCGATCTTCTGGTTGTAGGCGAGACCCTGGCCGCCGACGTTGTCGCCGAGGCGACCGGCGTCGGCGAACTTCCAGACGTAGAACTTGCCGCCGTAGGTGTAGTGCGGCAGCGCGTCCTCGTCCTTGTACGCCTTGTAGGTGGCGTAGTCGACCTCCTGGAAGCCCGCGTACTTCTTCAGCTCATCCCACTTGTGCTCCTTGATGAACTGCCACAGGTCGGCGAAGCCCCCAGCCGGGAACTTGATGCCGTTGTACACGGTGACGAACGCGTAGTCGCGGTCGCCGTCCTCGTACACGTCGTAGTCGTAGTGGGTGAAGGCCTGCTTACCCACGTACACGCCCCACGGGGTCTTGCCCTGGTAGTAACCGGGGATGAAGACCCAGTTGTTCAGCGTGGCCTTGTTGGACGCCGTGTCGTAGACACAGTGACCGGCGGTGGCCACGAGGTTGTGGTACGCCGACTGCACCGAGGTGGCGGAGCACCAGTGCGGGTTGACGGCCTCCGGGAACCAGCCGTAACGGCCGTGCTGGACCCACTTCCACCCGTCGGCGAAGAACACCTTGCCCGTGGTCTTGGGCAGGTTGACGTTCTTCGACTTGGAGACGGTCTTCTTCTCGTCGCCGATCGCCGGAACCACGCCGGGCTTGCTGTCCGCCGCGGGGCCGCCCTTGCTGACGTGCTTGGCGACGACCTTGGTCTCGACGTTGTACGGCGTGGCGTTGATCAGGTTGGCCGCGTTCTCGGCCAGCCAGAACGCGGCGATGTTCTTGGCCTGGATGCCGGTGGCCGACAGCGGGGTGCTGGAGACGTCACCAGCGGCCTGGGCCGGGGCCGACAGGCCGGCGGCGAGAAGGCCGGCGGTGGCAACGATGCCACCGAAGGCGAGAGTGCGCTTCAAGGGAACTCCTTGGTCTGTCGTGAGACGCATCATGCGTCCCATGCGTCAGGAAAGGGATAGGCAGCACCATACAGCCGTGTATCTAGGGAGGTAGGAGCACTTATCCGTGTTTATGGAGGCCCTCGGGAGCCGTGATGATCCCGTTATGCGGATGACCATTGGTCAGTCCGCCGGTCATCTCTCTCGATGGTTCATCGACGCAGCACAGGGGCGGCGTTGGACCGTTCTTACGGAGCATTGTGGTGGGATTCCCGCAGGGCTGTCACAAAACGGTGTGACGCATATCACATCGCTTGAACGGCACCATCACGTACGCGCCTCCGTCTAACGCGGCCGGACCTCCGGAGTGAAAAGATGACCTTTTCGGCACCGTCGCTCAGCTGGGCTGTTCGGTTTACCGCTATGGCCGACAATTTTTCATCGGAAACCGCGGGGCCGGCCGTATGGGTTTCGTCGCGCAATCCGCGGCAGGCCTGAAACGCCGAAAAGGCCCGGCTGGATGCCGGGCCTTTCAGGTGAGGCGGCCGTGATCGGAGCGGGCTCCGATCACGTCGAACGGTTAGTGCAGGGCGGGCGACTCGAACGGCACGGCGATCGAGCCCGACCAGAGGTTCTTGGCCGCGCCGTAGACGCCGTAGAGCTCACCGTCGAAGTACGGGGAGACGCTGGTGTCGTAGCGGTCGTTGCCGTCGGTGTCGGAGACGCCGATGGTCACGCCGTTCAGGTAGCCGAGGCGACGGGTGTTGCTGTACTTCAGCAGCCAGGACGAGCCGAGCGCGCCCTCGCCGGTGAAGGACGACTTGACGCCCACGAGCTCCTCCGCCTTGATCGACGAGGCGCTGGCCGGGAAGGTCTTGCCGTAGCTCCACTTGAGGGTCTTGCCGGAGTAGGCGTAGTTGCCGTCCGGGTGGGATCCGCTCGGGTAGCCGAACACGAAGACCGGCTGGCCGACCTTCTGGTTGTAGGCCAGACCCTGGCCGCCGACGTTGTCGCCGAGGCGGCCGGCGTCCTCGAAGGCCCACACGTAGTACTTGTCGTCGTGCTGGCACCAGAAGGTGCCGTTGTTGTTCCAGTCACGGAACCAGCCGGGGAAGTTGAGGAAGGTCGCCTTGGAGACTTCCTTCCACCCACCCGGGTTGTCGGTGAAGGGACGCACGACGCCGTCGTGGGCGAACTTGAGGCCGTTGTACACGGTGACGAACGCGTAGTCGCGGTCGCCGTCCTCGTACACATCGTAGTCGTAGTGCGTGAAGGCCTGCTTGCCCACGTACACGCCCCACGGGGTCTTGCCCTGGTAGTAACCGGGGATGAAGACCCAGTTGTTCAGCGTCGCGGCGTTGGTCTCGGTGTCGTAGACACAGTGACCGGCGGTCGCGACCAGGTTGTGGTAGGCGGACTGCACCGAGGTCGCCGAGCACCAGTGGCGGTCGGGGCGGCTGTCCGCGTCGGAGCCGTCCGGCGTGGTGAAGAACACCTTGCCCGTGGTCTTGGGCAGGTTGACGTTCTTCGACTTGGCGACGGTCTTCTTCTCGTCGCCGATCGCCGGCACGATGCCGGGCTTGCTGTCCGCCGAGGGGCCGCCCTTGCTGAGGTGCTTGGCGACGACCTTGGTCTCGACGTTGTACGGAGTGGCGCCGATCAGGTTGGCCGCGTTGTTGGCCTTCCAGTAGGCGGCCACCGCGTAGGCGGCGAGCCCGTTGGTGGACAGGGCGTCGCTGGCGACGTCATTGGCTGCCTGGGCCGGGACCGAAAGGCCCGCCGCCAGGAGGCCGGCGGTGGCGACGACGCCACCGAAGCCCAAAATACGCTTCATGGGGAACTCCTTGGTCTGTCGTGGAACGCCTCTTGCGTCCCATTCGTCAGTAAAGGGATGGCGAGAACATAGCGCAGATAAGGTGCCGCTAAAGGGGCCGTTTCCGCCCCTCCGGGGAAACCGGGCCCCGCCGGGCCCTCGAAAAGCCGGGTTGACAGACGGGAGGCCCTCCGGTCACCGGAGCCGGGCAATCATCGCCGCAGCTAGTGACATTTCCCGGCCATTTCCTGACTGTTTGTGGAAACGCGCGCAACCTGGGCGCTGTGACCAAGCTCACAGATGAGGACTTCGCCCTGTGCGAGCAGGCAGTATGGCCAAAAGAAGCCCCGTCGCGCGGCACCCCCGCTCGGTTTACCGGGATGGCTGTCGAATTCGCCGGTCGTCCATTGGCGGGGTCTGCCGAAGCGGAAAGGTGACTGACCATGAAAGCCGGAAGGCCCGGCCGATGACGGCCGGGCCTTCCTGATGGAGATCCCTTTGCGTGAAGCGCCCTCCGGGCCCTGACGGCCCTGAGGAGGTGCGGAGCCGGGTCAGGCGATCGAGCCGGACCAGACGTTGCGCGCGGCCTTGTAGACGCCGTAGAGCTCGCCGTCGAAGTAGGGCGAGACGCTGGTGTCGATGCGCTGGTTGTTGTTGGTGTCGGCGACGCCGCTGGTGACGCCGTTGAGGTAGCCGAGACGGCGGCTGTTCTTGTAGCTGAGCAGCCACGCCGATCCCGAGGAGCCCTCGCCGGTGAAGGAGGACTTCACGCCCACCAGCTCCTCGGCCTTGACCGAGGGGGCCTTGGCGGCGAAGGTCTTGCCGTAGCTCCACTTGAGGGTCTTGCCGGAGAAGGCGTGGTTGCCGTCCGGGTGGGAGCCGCTGGGGTAGCCGAAGACGAAGACGTTCTTGCCGAGCTTCTGGTTGTAGGCCAGGCCCTGCCCGCCCACGTTGTCGCCGAGCCGGCCGGCGTCGGTGAACTTGAAGATGTAGTAGTGGCCGCCGGAGGACTCGTTCTTCTTGCCGTCCTTGTCGAGGTCGAGGACGTCCTGGTCGGTGCGGACCTTGGGGTCGTACTTGTCGTACGTCGCCTTGTCGACCTCCTTCCAGGTGCCGATGGTCTCCCAGTTGTCCTTTTCGATGCCGTCGTGCGGGGCCTTGAGGCCGTTGTAGACGGTGACGAACGCGTAGTCGCGGTCGCCGTCCTCGTAGACGTCGAAGTCGTAGTGCGTGAAGGCCTGCTTGCCGACGTAGATGCCCCAGGGGGTCTTGCCCTGGTAGTAACCCGGGACGAAGATCCAGTTGTCGAACGTGGCCTTGTTGGTCACGGTGTCGTACACGCAGTGCCCGGCCGTGGCGACCAGGTTGTGGTAGGTCGACTGGACCGAGGTGGCGGTGCACCAGTGCGGCTTGCCGTCGGAGCCGAGGAAGAAGACCTTGCCCGTGGTCTTGGGCAGGTTGACGTTCTTCGACTTGCTCGTGCTCTTCTTCTCGTCACCGATCGCCGGGACGGTGCCGGGCTTGCTGTCGGCCGACGGCCCGCCGGTGGAGATGTGCTTGGCGGTGACCTGCGTCTCGTACGGCGAGGCGTTGATCAGGTTGGCCGACTCCTGCGCGAACCAGTACGCGGCGACGTTGTACGCGGCGATACCGGTGGTGGCCAGCGGGTCGGTGGAGGTGTCGCCGGCCGCCTGGGCGGGTGCCGAGAGGCTGGTGCCGACGAGGGCGGTGACGGCGGCGGCCCCGAGGGGGAGTGCGAGGCGCGTGACTCGGGTGTTCATTGAACTCCTTGCCCTGTCGTGGAACGCCTCATGCGTCCCATGCGTCAGTAAAGGGATGTCAGGACAGTACTGCGGTGATCTTGCTGCGTGGAGGCGGTTTAACAGCCTTATATGGGGGTTCGTCGGGCGTGACTTTTCTGTGACATTCCACAAGATGTGTCAGCTTTGAGATCGCCCTGGACGTCCATCCAGGTGGACGCGATCCAATCCGGAAACCCCGCGTGTCGTGATCTAGGTCACTCAGGAGGCCGAGTGCGCGCTCGGTGTGACGTAAATCACACAAGGACGATGGCACCGATTCGCTTCCGATCACGTCTAAGCGAACCGTTCCAATGCTTTGGAACGCCACAGGGCCCGGTCGCGAGGCGACCGGGCCCTGTGTCTCAGCGGAGGAACTAGGCGATCGAGCCGGACCAGACGCCGGCAGCGGCCTTGTAGACACCGTAGAGCTCGCCGTCGAAGTACGGGGAGACGCTGGTGTCGATGCGCTGGTTGTTGTTGGTGTCGGCGACGCCGCTGGTGACGCCGTTGAGGTAGCCGAGACGGCGGCTGTTCTTGTAGCTGAGCAGCCACGCCGATCCCGAGGAGCCCTCGCCGGTGAAGGAGGACTTCACGCCCACCAGCTCCTCGGCCTTGACCGAGGGGGCCTTGGCGGCGAAGGTCTTGCCGTACGACCACTTGAGCGTCTGCCCCGTGAAGGCGTGGTTGCCGTCCGGGTGCGAGCCACTCGGGTAGCCGAACACGTAGACCGACTTGCCGAGCTTCTGGTTGTAGGCCAGGCCCTGCCCGCCCACGTTGTCGCCGAGGCGACCGGCGTCGGTGAACTTCACGATGTAGTACTTGCCGCCCTTGCTGCGGCGGATGTGGCGGTCGTACTTGTCGTACGTCGCCTTGTCGACCTGCTTCCAGGTCCACTCGGCGGTGGCCCGGAGGTTGCTGCCGCCGCCGGCCTTGAGGCCGTTGTAGACGGTGACGAACGCGTAGTCGCGGTCGCCGTCCTCGTAGACGTCGAAGTCGTAGTGCGTGAAGGCCTGCTTGCCCACGTAGATGCCCCAGGGCGCCTTGCCCTGGTAGTAACCCGGGATGAAGACCCAGCGGTCCAGGGTCGCCTTGTTGCTCTTGGTGTCGTAGACGCAGTGGCCCGCGGTGGCGACCAGGTTGCGGTAGTGCGACTGGACCGAGGTGGCCGAGCACCAGTGCGGCCTGCCGTCGGCGCCCCGGAAGAAGACCTTGCCCGTGGTGCGGGGCAGGTTGACGTTCTTGGAGGTGCCGCCCGACTTCTTCTCGTCGCCGATGGCCGGGACGGTGCCGGGCTTGCTGTCGGCCGACGGGCCGCCGCTGGAGATGTGCTTGGCGGTGACCTGCGTCTCGTACGGCGAGGCGCTGACGAGGTTGGCGGCCTTCTGGTTCAGCCAGTACGCGATGACGTTCTTGGCGGCGATGCCGCTGGTGGCCAGGGGATCCGAGGCCGTGTCACCGGCGGCCTGAGCGGGCACTGTCACGGTGGCCCCGATGAGGCCGGCGACTGCGACGCCCCCGATGGGGAGGATCAGGCGTTTGACTCGGGTATTCATGAAACTCCTGCGCTGTCGTGGAGCGCCACTTGCGCCCCACTCGTCAGTAAAGGGATAGTCAAGACACTACCGGCTGGTTTTACCTCTGCTTTACCTGTTTTGCGGCGTCCGAGTGGTGAGACTTTTCTGCAATCTCCACAAGGCCTGTCAAGGTTGAGATCATCTCGTGATGTCTGTGCAGGTGGGCACGCGCGGCTTCCGTGTCAAGCCGGAGCCTGCGGAGGCGTGACCGGCGTTTCAGATGTGTGACATAAATCACACAAGCTCCTCGGCACCGGATGGATATCACCTGCGTCTAACTTCCCCAATGTCCGTTCCTGTGGTCGTCCGGAGGTACGGGAAAGGGCCCGGCGTGGAGGCCGAGCCCTTCGGGGAGCGGTGCCGGGTCAGCCGGTCGACTGGCGGGTGGCCTTGGTGTACACGCGCTTGGTGAACGCGTTGAAGTAGGGCGTCGAGATCGCGTCGAGCCGTCCGCCGCCGTTGAGGTTCCAGGTCAGGCTCGTGATCCCGGTGAGGTAGCCGGTGCGCTTGGCGCTGTCATAGTTGGTGACCCACGGGCCGCCGCTCGCGCCCGAGGTGAACGGGCAGGCCGCCAGGCGCACGCCCCGGTCGAGCTGCCACGTGGGCGCGGCGACGAACTTCTTCTCCGTCGCGCCGGAACACGTCTTGACCACCTGGCCGGTGTAGGGCCGGGTGCCGTCGGGCTGCGCGCCGTTCGGGTAGCCGAACGCGAGGACCTGCCGTCCGATCGGCTTGGTGGACGAGAAGCGGAACGCCCCCACCTTGTCCTCCAGCCGTCCCACGTCGACCGACCGGTACGCGACCTTCCCGCCTTGCGTGTACGCCTGCCAGGTGAAGCCCCGGTGCACGGTCACGAAGGCGTAGTCGCGGTCGAAGTCGCCCTTGCCGGCGAAGTCCTCATGCATGAAAAGGGTGTGGCCGACGAAGATCCCGGCGGGGGCGACGCCGTCGTGGTACGACGGCACGAAGATCCAGTTCTCGACCGGCTTGTCCTGTGCCAGCGCGTAGGCGCAGTGCCCGGCGGTCGCCACCAGGTTGTGGTTCGGGGAGTGCACCGCGGACGCGGAACACCAGTACTCCTTGTCGCCCACCTTGAAGAACACCTTGCCGACCATCGGCGGGGCACCCGGATCCTTGGCGGCCCTGGCGGCGGACGCCTTCGCGGCCGTCTTCGTGAACGCCTTCGTCAGCGTTTTCGCGGACGCCTTGGTGGCACCGGCCTTCGCCGCCGGGCGGACCTCCGCCGCGGAGGTCGTGGCCTTGGTCGTCGGGGACGGCTTGGTGCTCGGCTCGTAGCTGCTCGCCTTCTTGAGCCGGTCGGGGCTCCAGTACGACGCCACCCGCTGCATGTCCGCCGACGTCGGCGCGAGCGCGAAGGAGCTGACGCCGTCCTTCGTGACGCCGGTGATCCCCGCTGGGGCCCCCGCCGCGCTGCTCGCGGCGGCGGGGCGCGCCTTCAGAGGTGGCGGAGCCGCGGACGCCGGCACGGCCCGCACCTGGGTCCAGAGCACGGCGACCGCACCCGCGGCGGCGATGACGCCACCGAGGCGGAGTGCGAGTTGCCGGGCCACGGGGGACCTCTCAGATTGGAGATTTCGATATTAAGGGGTGATTTTTCCAGATCCGCACCTCTAGGGCACAGCTTCTTGGCCAGCTCGTTATGAAACCAGTGGAACCGCTGCGCCCGCTGTGGCGTCGGATTCCCTCAAGGACCGGAGTGGGCACTTGCCCGGCCGCTCTGCCCCCGCAACGCTGCCAGCAGCAGAAACGGGGGATCGAAATGACGCCACTCCTAGCTCTACTCGCGGGTACGACGCTGGCCGCCGCGGGCCTGTCCGCGCCGGCCGGCCACAACGGCCCTGCGGGCTTCGGCGACCTCGCGGGGGTCGTGTCGCCCGCACAGCTCCTTGGGGCACCCGTGCCGCCGGCGCCGGAAGCGGGCGGCGGCAGTGCGAGCCGGGCCCGCACCGTCAGGCTGGCCGTCGCGCGCGGCGAGGGGACGGGGACACCCGAGCGGCACGTCACGCTCACCTGCGCTCCTCCGGGAGGAACGCATCCGTCGCCCGCCGAGGCGTGCCGTGCGCTGGACAAGGTCGGGGGCGACCCGGCGCGTTTCACTCCTGCCGGCGGGAAGGTCTGCCCGCTCATCTACGATCCGGTCACGGTCACCGCCAGCGGGATCTGGGACGGAAAGCACATCTGGTACCAGCACACCTTCGGCAACAACTGCGAGATGCAGTCGTACGGCCCCTTCTTCGCCATCTGAGGGCCGTCGCTCCGTGGAGCTGTGAAGGCAGCCTAGCGGCGCGCCCCGTACGAGCGGCGTAAAAGCCGGAACGGGACGGGGCCCGGCGGAGGTCCGCCGGGCCCCGGGGCATGACCGAATGGCCGTGCGGTCAGCCCGTCCGTCTCACTGCGTCCACCGGTTGGCGGCCACCTTGTAGACGTCGTAGGTCTCCCCGTTGAAGTACGGCGAGGAGATGTGGTCGTACCGGTCGTTGCCGTCGGTGTCCCAGGCGACGCTGCTGATGCCGTTGAGATAGCCCTTGCGGGTCTTGCTCTTGTAGTCCAGCAGCCACGGGCCTCCGCTCGCGCCCGCGGTCATCCCGCACTTGAAGCCGATGTGCTCCTGGATGTTGTACTTTGCGGCGGCCGGCATGGCCGCCGTCTGGCCGTAGCACCACTTCATCGTCCGGCCGGTGAACGGCCGGTCGCCGTCGGGGTGCGGGCCCGCCGGGTAGCCGAAGGCGAAGACCTTCACCTTGGTGCTGCGGTTCCAGGTCAGGCCCTGGCCGCCGACGTTGTCGCCCAGCCGGCCGGCGGGGGTCTTGACGAACTGCGTCGTGTTGCCGACCTTCTCCGACTTGATCTTGTAGCCCGACGCCACGTTCACGAACGCGTAGTCGTAGTCGTAGTCCTCCTTGACCACGAAGTCGTCGTGCGTCTGGAACCACTTCGCCGGATAGATCCCGTAGGGCGCCTTGCCCTCCCACGCCTGGTTGCCGTCCCAGTACGACGGGATGAACACCCAGTGGTCGTAGAACTGGTTGCTGACCGGGTCGTAGACGCAGTGCCCGGCGGTCGCCACGACGTTGTGGTACTTGCCCTGCACCGAGCTGCCGGAGCAGTACTTCCAGCTCTTCGGGTCCAGCGGGTTCTTGCCGGGCAGCGTGAAGAAGACCCGGCCGACCGTGTTGGGCAGGTTGACCTGCTTGGACGTGCCGGCCTTGCTCTTCTCGGCCCCGATCGGCGGGACCGTGCCGGCCTTGCCGTCAGCCGTGGCCTTGCTCACCTTGCCGAAGCCCTTGACGGAGTTGCCGAGTTCCTCGGTGTAGTCCTTGGCGGCTCGCAGGCGGGCTGGCGACCAGAAGGCGACCGCCGCGGCGGGCGCCTCCGACGAGGCCTTGACGGTGACGTCGCTCGGTCCGGCGCTGACAGTGGCGGCGCTGGAGGTGGACGGGATGGCGCCGACCACGCCGGCCGCGAGGAACGCGCCGGTGAGGGGGACGGCCAGACGCCGTGCTCGGGAAATCATGGAGCTCCTTTCCCCGGGACGTTTGAGGGTGCGTCCCATTTCGTCAGGAAACGCTCCGTAGGCTAGTGAGCCGATCTTGGGTATTGCTCCGGCTATAACCAGAACAATCATCAGATTGGCCTATCCGTTATCCATGCCGTGCGGTTATGGGTGGCATAACAGCAGGTCAGATGGCATGGAGCAGGTGTGGTCGCCTGGTGGCGATACGCGGTTTACGGTCATTCTCGACCGGTCTTAATGAATTTCTAGCGCTTCATTCCCATGGTTATCGGTGGCATTTCTGCTCTCGCTGGGCAACGCCGGCCCCAAATCGGACAGAGCCTCGTCTGCTGCGGGACATAAAGCTCTTTTCGGACAGGTTTTCGAAAGTCGTTGAGATCTTGTGACGACGCGATTACATTGAGTGTTGACATAAAGATGTCAGCCGAGGACGCTGGAGTCGTGCGGAGAACCACTGTGCGAATCGACGAGACGCTTCTCAACGAGGCCAAGGCGTTCGCGGCCAGGAACGGCCGAACCCTCAACTCAGTCATGGAGGACGCCTTGCGCCAACTCATGAACCGCTCCGAAGAGATCGCCGCACAGCAAAGGGTTGAGCTGCCGGTCTTCGCCGGAGAAGCGGGCTACACGCCCAGAGTCGCGGAGCTGCTCGCTGCGGGATTCAGCCTCGGGGAGATCGACCACCTCATGGACGCCGAGGAGCGGCTCGCGACGCTGGAGAGGATCGCGCGCGATGATGGTCGTTGACGTCAACGTGTACATCAACGCGTTCCGTCCGGAGGCCGATCGCCACAAGGAATACCGCTTGTGGCTCGAGGAGCTCCTGAACGGAGCCCAGGGATACGGCGTCGCCGACTTCGCGATCAACGCTTTCGTCCGGGTCGTCACCAACCCCCGCACGTACAAGACTCCAGCCGCCTCTCACGTGGCGCTGTCATTCGCGGGGCTTGTGCGCAACCAGCCGCATGCCACCGTTCTGGCACCGGGGAGACGTCATTGGGAGGTGTTCACCGACCTGTGCCACCGGACGTCGGCTGTCGGGAAGCTGATCCCCGACGCGTATCTGGCGGCGCTGGCGATCGAGCACGGGTGTGAGTTCATCACCTGTGACAAGGACTTCCGGGTCTTCCCCGGGCTCCGCACGCGGCACCCGCTCAACTGACGGCGGCGCCGGGCCGGCGAAAGGCCCGGCGGCGCGCCGACGGGGGCGGGCCGGGAGAGTCGTGTCGGTCGTACGCAGTACTGTTCCGCCATGTTCGCCGTAACCGCCACACAGACCGACGCCGACGACCCGCTGAAGGGCCTGACGCTCGGTGAGCGCCCCGAGCCGGACGTCCCCGACGGATGGACGACGGTCTCCGTCAGGGCGAGCGCGCTCAACCACCACGACCTGTGGACGCTCAAGGGCGTCGGCATCTCCAAGGACCGGTTGCCGATCATCCTCGGCTGCGACGCCGCAGGGGTGGACGAGGACGGCAACGAGGTCGTCGTCCACTCGGTGATCGGCACTCCGGTGAACGGGGACGAGACCCTCGACCCGAAACGATCGCTCCTGTCGGAGGTCCACGACGGCACGTTCGCCGAGACGGTCGCCGTCCCCAGGCGGAACCTCGTGCCGAAGCCCGCGGCGATCTCCTTCGAGGAGGCGGCCTGCCTGCCCACCGCGTGGCTGACGGCCTACCGCATGCTGTTCGACAAGGCCGGGCTGCAGCCGGGGTCGACCGTGCTGGTCCAGGGCGCGGGAGGCGGAGTGGCCACGGCCCTGATCGCGCTCGGCAGGGCCGGGGGCTTCCGCATGTGGGCGACCAGTCGTTCGGAGCACAAGCGTGCCCGCGCGCTGGAGCTCGGGGCCGACCGCGTCTTCGAGACCGGTGCCCGGCTGCCGGAGCGGGTGGACGCCGTCATGGAGACGGTGGGCGAGGCCACCTGGAACCACTCGCTCAGTGCCCTGCGCCCGGGAGGGCGGATCGTCGTCAGCGGCGCGACCAGCGGCATGGTCGCCCCGACCCAGCTCGCCCAGGTGTTCTTCCTGCAGAAGTCCGTCATCGGCTCGACCATGGGGACGCGCGACCAGCTCGCCCGGCTCGTCGTGTTCCTTGAGCAGACCGGCGTGCGCCCGGTGATCGACAGGGTGCTGCCGCTGGCCGAGGCCGAGGACGGCTTCGCCGCGATGCACCACGGCGACGTGTTCGGCAAGATCGTCTTCACGCTCTGACCCGGCCCTCGCACCGCCGGGCGGCACCGCCCGGCGGTCAGTGCCCGGCGGTCAGTGCCCGGCGGTCAGTGCCGGAGTGCGTCGCGGATGCGGGCGGCGGCCTCGTCCAGGGCCGTCCGGCACTCGGCCACCGCGGTGTCGCTGAGACGCCCGGCGGTGGCCGCCTCACGAATCTCGGAGACGAAGCGGGCCAGCAGCCGGCCCAGCTCCGCGTCGTACGCCAGCTGCTCGGAGACGTCGCGGGTGGTGAGGTCCCGGGGGTGCTCCCGGCCGGCGCCGTGGGCGTGCGGGTCCTCGGGCAGGCCGGTCGCCGACACTCTCTCCCACACACGGCGCCAGTCGCGCTGCCAGCGCTCGGTCTCCTCGCGCAGGTGGTCCTTGTGGCGCCGCCACTCGTCCTTCTGCCGCCGCCATTCCTGCTTGGCGTGCTCGCTCTGCGCCTTCCACTGCTGCTTCTGGTCCCGCCGGACGTCGCGGCCTGACGGGCCGCTCTCCTTGCCGATGTCCTTGGCCATCTGGGTGAGCTCCTCGCGGAGCGAGCGCACGGTCTGCCGTACGTCCTCCTTGACCTCCCGCGCGATGTCCTGGACCGACGCGGTGATCTCCTGCTCCAGCTCGGCCAGCTCGTCCATCCGGTCGACCAGCTCGGCCCGGCCCTTGTCGGTGACGGTGAAGACCTTCTTGCCGTCGACGACCTCGTGGGTGACCAGGCCCTCCTCCTCCAGCCTCGCCAGGCGGGGATAGATCGTGCCCGGGGAGGGGGAGTAGACGCCGAGGAAGCGGTCCTGCAGCAGCCGGATGACCTCGTACCCGTGCCGGGGGCTCTCCTCCAGAAGGTTCAGCAGGTACAGCCGGAGCCGCCCGTGCCCGAACACCGGGCTCATGCCCTCTCCTCTTCCCGCGTGTCGGTGGTCTGCCTGCTCAGCAACGTGACGTCGCCGGACACGGTCATCGCCGAGACCGACGCCATGCCGCCGCCGAGCCGCCCGGACAGCGTCCGGGAGGCGGGGTGCCGCCCGCCGTCCAGGCCCGGGAAGGCCGACTCGATCCGGCCCGAGGTGGAGCGGACCGACACATCGGTGTCGACGCTCTGCGGGAGCCGTACGACCACGTCCCCGGACATGCTGTTCAGCGTGACATGGCTGGTGGGGGTGAACGCCAGGTCCGCGGTGATCCGCCCGGAGACGGTGTTCGCCGACAGCCGCCGCGGGGTGCCTCCCGCCACGGTGAGGTCACCCGAGACGCTGCTGAACGACAGGTCGCCGGCGAGCCCCCGGCTCTCGACCGCCCCGGCGACGGTCTCCGCGTGGACATCGCCGCTGACCGCGTCGAGCATGATCTCGCCGGACACGCTCTTTATGCTGGCCGACCTCTCGAAGCCCGCCACTAGGGCGGAGGCGGAGATCACGCCCACCTGGACCGGGCAGTCCTTCGGCACGGTGAGCGTCAGCGTCGTCCACCGGGAGCCCGGCCGCAACCAGCCCGTGACCCCGTCCCAGGTCAGGTCCTTGTACGCCACGGTCAGCCGCCCGGTGCCCTCGTCGTGGGTCACGAGCAGCGGCCCGCTGTTGATGTCCTCCACCTCGAGCGTGGGCGGTCCGTCGCTGGCCAGGACGGCCACGCGGCCGGCCACGACGCGCACACTCAGCGCGGTGACCTCTCCGAACGTCATCTGCCCGGGTTTGTCGATCGTCCATTGGGGCATCTGCTCAGCCCTTTCCCGCACCGAGGGAGTGTGCCGCCCGGGGACCCCTCCGGCGACGGCATCGACTGTCACAAGACACGATATGTCGTGTGTTGGAAAAGTCAAGATGTATCGCGTCTTGTGGGCCCGACGGCTCGGGGTCAGTCGTCCTCGTCCAGGCGTGCCAGCCACGTGGCCAGGCGTTCGACCGGCGTCTCGAACTCGGGGTTGAGGTCGACGAACTCGCGCAGGCGCTCGGCCAGCCAGCCGACGCTGACCTCCTCCTCGCCGCGCCGTTCGGCGAGCTCCTCGATCCCCTTGTCGGTGAAGTACATCGCTCCCGCTCCCGTCGGCAACTCACCCGTGTACGGGGAAGTCCCCCATGGACGGACCATGGGGGACTTCCCGCCTTCTCCTGTGCCCGTGCCCGGGCCGGCCGTCTAGCCGAAGATCTCGTCGAGGATGCCGGCCAGCTCCGCGTCGTGCTTGGAGTGCGAGCCGGTGGCGGGCGACGAGTTCGGGGTCCGGGACACCCTGCGGAACGTGCGTCCGCCGAGCAGCTCCGGCTTCTCCATCATCTTCAGGCAGAGGTACGGCCAGGGACCCATGTTCACCGGCTCGTCCTGCGCCCAGATCAGCTCGGCCCCGGCGTCGTAGCGGGCGAGCTCGGCCTTGAGCGGGTTCTCCGGGAACGGGTAGAGCCGCTCCAGGCGGACCAGCGCCACGTCGCCGCGGCCCGACTTCTCGCGCCGGGCGAGCAGGTCGTAGTAGATCCTGCCCGAGCAGGCCACGACCTTGGTGACGGCCGCGGGGTCCACCGTGTCGTCGCCGATGACCGGGCGGAACGCGCCGGAGGTGAACTCCGCCGTCGCGGAGGCCGCCGCCTTGAGCCGCAGCAGCGACTTGGGCGTGAACACGATCAGCGGCTTGCGCCGCTCCGACAGCACCTGCCAGCGCAGCAGGTGGAAGTAGTTCGCCGGAGTGGTCGGCTGGGCCACGGTCATGTTGTCCAGCGCGCACATCTGGAGATAGCGCTCGATGCGGGCGGAGGAGTGATCCGGCCCCTGACCCTCGTAGCCGTGCGGCAGCAGGAGCACGACCGAGGAGCGCTGGCCCCACTTCTGCTCACCGGACGAGATGAACTCGTCGATGATCGACTGGGCGCCGTCGGCGAAGTCGCCGAACTGGGCCTCCCACGCGACCAGGGCGTCCGGCCGGACCACGCTGTAGCCGTACTCGAAGCCCATCGCGGCGAACTCGCTGAGCAGCGAGTCGTACACGTAGAACTTCGTGGTGCCGTGGTTGAAGCTCTTGAGCGGGGTGTGCTCCTCGCCGGTCACCCGGTCGACCAGCACCGCGTGCCGCTGGCCGAAGGTGCCGCGCCGCGAGTCCTGCCCCACGAGCCGGACCGGATGCCCGTCGATCAGCAGCGATCCGAACGCGAGCGTCTCGCCGGTCGCCCAGTCGATCGCGTTCTCCGTGACCATGGAGCCGCGGCGCTGGAGCACCGGGGCGAGCCGCGGATGGACCGTGAATCCCTCGGGCAGGTTGAACTGGGTCTCGATGACCCGCTTGACCGTCTCCTCCGAGATCGCCGTCTTGGCGTCCTCGTGCGACCACGGGATCAGCTCGTCGGGCTCGGGGGCGACGACCGACCCCGGCTCCAGCGGCCGCTTCGTGGCCTCACGCGTCTCGGTGAAGGCTCGTTCGAGCTGCTCCTGGTAGTCGCGCAGGGCCTGCTCCGCCTCCTCCACCGTGATGTCGCCACGCCCGATCAGCGCCTCGGTGTAGAGCTTGCGGGTGGACCGCTTGGCGTCGATCAGGTCGTACATCAGCGGCTGGGTGAACGCCGGGTTGTCGGTCTCGTTGTGGCCGCGGCGGCGGTAGCAGACCAGGTCGATGACGACGTCCTTGCGGAACGCCTGGCGGTACTCGTAGGCGAGCTGCCCGACGCGTACGACGGCCTCGGGGTCGTCGCCGTTGACGTGGAAGATCGGCGCCTGGATCATCCGGGCGACGTCGGTGGCGTAGACCGACGAGCGTGAGCTCGCCGGGCTGGTGGTGAAGCCCACCTGGTTGTTGACCACGATGTGGATGCTGCCGCCGGTGCGGTATCCGCGCAGCTGCGACAGGTGCAGCGTCTCGGCGACCACGCCCTGCCCGGCGAACGCCGCGTCGCCGTGGACGAGCACCGGCAGGACGGTGAAGCCCTCCTCGCCGCGCTCCAGCAGGTCCTGCTTGGCCCGGACCACGCCTTCGAGGACGGGGTCGACGGCCTCCAGGTGCGACGGGTTGGCCACCACCGAGGCGCTGATCTTGGTGCCGTCGGGGGCGACGAAGTCGCCGCTGGCGCCGAGGTGGTACTTCACGTCGCCCGACCCCTGGGCGCTGCGCGGGTCGAGGTTGCCCTCGAACTCCCCGAACACCTGGGCGTAGGATTTGCCGACGATGTTGGCCAGCACGTTCAGCCGGCCGCGGTGGGCCATGCCGATGACGACCTCGTCGAGCCGCTCGCCGGCCGCCTCGCTGATCACCGAGTCGAGCAGCGGGATCAGCGACTCGCCGCCCTCCAGCGAGAACCGCCTCTGCCCGACGTACTTCGTCTGCAGGAACGTCTCGAACGCCTCTGCGGTGTTCAGCCGGCGCAGGATGTTGAGCTGCTCCTCGCGGCCGGGCTTGGCGTGCGGCTTCTCGACCCGCGCCTGGATCCAGGCCCGCTCCTCGGGGTTCTGGATGTGCATGTACTCGATGCCGACGGTGCGGCAGTAGGTGTCGCGGAGCACGCCGAGGATGTCGCGCAGCTTCATCAGCGGGCGGCCGCCGAAGCCGCCGGTCGCGAACTCCCGCTCCAGGTCCCACAGGGTCAGGCCGTGCGACTTGATGTCCAGGTCGGGGTGCTTGCGCTGGCGGTACTCCAGCGGGTCGGTGTCGGCCATGAGGTGACCGCGGACCCGGTAGGCGTGGATCAGCTCGAGAACACGGGCCGACTTGGCGACGTCGTCGTCATGGGTGGCCGAGATGTCCTGGACCCACCGGACCGGCTCGTACGGGATCCGCAGCGACTCGAAGATCTCGTCGTAGAAGCCGTCGGCGCCGAGCAGCAGCTGGTGGATGCGGCGCAGGAAGTCGCCCGACTGGGCGCCCTGGATGATCCGGTGGTCGTACGTCGAGGTGAGCGTCATCACCTTGCTGATCGCGAGGCGGGACAGCGTCTCCTCCGACGCGCCCTGGTACTCGGCCGGGTACTCCATCGCGCCGACGCCGATGATCGTGCCCTGGCCGGGCATCAGGCGCGGCACCGAGTGGACCGTGCCGATCGTCCCGGGGTTGGTCAGCGAGATCGTGGTGCCCTGGAAGTCCTCAACGCCGAGCTTGCCGGCCCTGGCCTTGCGCACGATGTCCTCGTACGCCACCCAGAACTGGCGGAAGTCCAGCGTCTCGGCCTGCTTGATGGACGGCACCAGCAGCTGGCGGCTGCCGTCCGCCTTCTGCACGTCGATCGCGAGCCCGAGGCCGACGTGCTCCGGCCGGATCAGCGCCGGCTTGCCGTCCACCTCGCCGTAGGCGTGGTTCATGTCCGGCATCGCCTTGAGCGCCTGGACGATGGCGTAGCCGATGACGTGCGTGAAGGAGATCTTGCCGCCGCGCCCGCGCAGGAGGTGGTTGTTGATGACGATCCGGTTGTCCACCAGCAGCTTCGCGGGA
Source organism: Microbispora sp. NPDC049125 (assembly GCF_040802045.1). NCBI lineage: Bacteria > Bacillati > Actinomycetota > Actinomycetes > Streptosporangiales > Streptosporangiaceae > Microbispora > Microbispora sp. NPDC049125. The sequence continues at coordinate 69,100 of NZ_JBEZDW010000025.1, forward strand.
ACCGCGCGGACGCTGGTGGCCGTCGGGACCGAGAGCGAGGACTCCATGTTGAGCGCGGTGCGCGCCGCGGCGCCGCGCAGCCTCTCCTCGACGGCGCCCGGTGAGGCCGGGGCGCTCGCCTTGGGCTTCGGAGCGGCCGTGGCCTGCGGCTTCGCCGCGGGAGCCGGAGCGGGTGCGGCGACGGGCGTCTGGGGTGCCGGGGTCGCGGGAGCCGGGGCCTCGGACGTCACGGCCGCCGTGGTGGCGCCGTTCGACGTGCCGGGGGTGGACTTGGGGGGCGCGGACTTGCCCGCGCCGTTGTAGTCAGCGAAGAAGTGCCACCAGGCCTTGTCCACAGATTCGGGGTCTTCCAGGTACTTCTGGTACAGCTCGTCGACAAGCCATTCGTTCTGCCCGAAGCTTGCCAGCGGGTTTGTCCGCGACGACTCAGACGACACGGCGGAAATCGCCTCTTCCGCAGATCGGCGTTGATGTTTGATGAACCTGTCCAAGGCTACTCGCCTCGCACAGTGAGGTGAGCCCGTCGGGTCGCAGGTCCCGGCCCATCCTCCCAGGACCGATCAAACAGGTCACGCCCGGGTAGTCCGACTGGGTGGTGAGGAGTTGCTTACCGAATGGTCACATCGGGGTGGAGGGGCCTGGGGTCAGCTCGCCACCCACGACTCAATACGGACATCATAGGATATTTCGGTTAGGTGGCGAACCAGGTCGTCGCCCGCCTCCCGCAGCTCGTCCAGGGAGAGGGGCTCCAGGCGTTCGAGCAGGAACAGGGCGTCCACCGTCTCCTCGGTGATCCTGGTGCGCACGCACTGCCGCCAGTTCCACCGCCGGCAGGTGACGCCGGCGTCGTCGCGCCACACCACCTCGCCGATCTCGGGGACGCCCAGCGCCTCCTCTGACGGCTCGTCGCCGGCCGCCCGCACCAGCCGCGCCGTGCCCTGGTAGCGCCGCAGGTCCTCGCCGCCGATCGGCAGGGCGTGCCGTACGGAGACCGCGTTGTAGGCGTCGACCACCAGGTTGATCTCGGGCAGCGGCATCCGCCGGACGAGTGCGTCGACCGAGGGCCGGGTCCGCTGCGGCTTGGCGCCGAAAGCCCGGTACGCCGCGCGCCAGGCCTCGATCCGCTCGTGATCGGGTGGCGGCGCCTCGGCCGACGCCGCCTTCAGCCAGCTCCTGGACCGATCGTCGGAGGGCCCGTTGCGCAGGCCGTACGCCCGGATGGCCAGCACGGCGAAGTCGGGGCGAAGGGCGATGACGGCGGGTTCCACCTGTATGTCTTCGAGCACGCCGGAAAGCCTACGGCCAGGCGCGAGGGGCCGGTGGGCGCCGTGGCTCCGTGCGGGTCACCCGCCATGCGGCGAGCACGGCGGTGCGGAATGCCGCACTTGGCGTTCCGCCGCTGCGTGCATTTCGCTGTGTGCATTTCGTTGTGTGCGGAGAGTGATGGCGTTTGGCCTTTACTCATGACGGTCACAGGCGACATCACCGGCGAAGGCGACCACATCGTCATCCGGCGGCATCGCAGCCGTTTCGACGGCGTGACAGGGACCGTGCCCGGCTTCACCGAAGCCGTGGACGTCGAAGCGAGCCGCGACGGCTGGGATTGACGGCGCCCGGGCTGGCCGAGCTGGTGGGGCCGGGATGAGCGTCGTGAACGGAACCGGCCGCCGCCTCGGGTGAGGCGGCGGCCGGGTCTTGCCGGGGATCAGGCCCAGGGAATCAGGCCCAAGGGATTAGGCGCAGGCGGCGCCGTTCAGCAGGAACAGGTCCGGCGCCGGGTTCGCGCCGGGGGCCCCGACGCCGTTGAAGCCGAACGACACGGACTGGCCGGGCTTGATGGTCTTGTTGTACGGCTCGTTGGCCGCGGTGACCGTCGCGGCCTCCTGCGACAGCGCCGCGCTCCAGGCGTGGCCGACCTTCTGGCCGCCGAGGAACGACCACTTGAGCGACCAGCCGTCGATCGCCTTGGCGCCGGTGTTCTTCAGCGTGACCTGGGTGGTGAAGCCCGCGGGCCAGGAGCCGTGCACGGTGTAGGTGACCTGGCACGAGGCCGGCGCCCGCACGGTGCCGTCACCCTGGTCGGCGACGAAGGCCGACACCCACGACAGCGGCGCGTTCCAGTTGACGGCCTCCTCGTTGGTGGAGTACGAGCCGATGTCGTCGATGTAGCAGAACTGGGGCTTGCAGCCCTTCAGCTTCGCCTGCGCGACCGGGTCCTGGATGCCGGAGTTGGCGCCTCCGGCGAGCGTGCCGTGCGGTGGGTTGGGCAGCGAGGTGTCCAGCGAGTGGGCGTACCACCTGCTGTGCTGGTTCTTCGACGCCACCTCGCCGTAGCCCGTGACGTACGACTGGTTGAGCGCGTTGCGGCCGAGGATGTAGTCGATGCCCTGGAGCACGCCGTCGCGGTACTTGACCGTCCCGGTGATGTCGTACGCCGCGGCCATCACGACCATGGTGTTCAGGAACCCACTGTTGGAGCCCCAGACGTAGTCGCCCTGGTCGTACGGCAGGCCGTACGGGTGCCGCTGGACGGTGGCGAGGTAGCGGTCGGCGGCCGCGACCACGGACTGGCGCACGGCGTCGCGGCCCGGCAGGGCGTTGGGGACGGTGGCCAGGTCGAGGCGGCCGAGCGCCGCGACGTGGCCCCAGTCGAAGCCGCCCAGGCCCCAGACGTCTCCGGTGTGGTGCGGGGAGGCGAGCACGAAGTCCCTGTACTCGGCGTCGCCGGTCGTGATGTACAGCTCCGCCGCCGCCCAGTAGAACTCGTCGCTGGGGTCGGCGTCGTCGTAGGTCCCGCCGCCGACCCCGTCGGACGGGGAGGCGAGGACGGCGGGGTTCGCCTTCGCCGCGGCCCAGGCCTTCTTGGCCGCCGCGAGGTTCTTCGCCGCGAACGCGGCGTCGTACGGCGCGAAGATCCGGGCGGCCTGGGCGGCCGTGGCGGCGAGGTTGAGGGTGGCCGCGGTGGAGACCGGGTGCAGCTCGCGCTTCTGCGGGTCGAGGTGGGGCAGCAGCGGCAGGCCGGTCCAGTTCTCATCGTGGATCTTGTGGTGCACCATGCCGTCGGTCCGCTGCATCTTCAGCAGGAACTCCTGCTCCCAGCGGGCCTCGTCGAGGACGTCCGGGACCGCGTCGCCGCTCTCGGGGATCGCCAGGGAGCCGATCGGCTTGGCGGTCGCGGCGTTCTTCGTCCGCTCGAACTCGCTCATGAGCTGGGCCACCGAGATGCCGCCGTTGACGACGTACTTGCCGTGGTCGCCCGCGTCGTACCAGCCGCCCGACACGTCGAGGGAGTAGTCGCACACGCCCGGCTGGCACGGCACGTTCGTGTCGCCCTGGTTGGGGGACACGCCGACGTGGCCGGCCGGCCTGCCGTACCCGGGGCGCAGGGAGTCGTCGATCGCGATGCCGCTGCGCTGTGTGTAGTAGAACTTCAGCGCGTCGAGCTTGAGACCCTGGTAGGCGTCGGCCTTGATGTCGAACGGGCGGCTGGTCTCGCCGTCGGCGGTCAGCGTGAAGCCCGTCCCGGCCTTCTTGTACGACGTGAAGTCGATGGAGTGGACGTTCTGCCCTGAGCTGGCGTCGACGCCGCGCGGCGTGGTGGTGCCGTGCGCGACCGTCGTCCCGGCGGAGTTCTTGAGCTGCCAGGGCAGCGCCTCGGTGGCGTCGGTGACGACGGTGGCGTTCTTCGGGCCCTTCGGCAGGTAGGCCACCTGGTTCACCCGGACGCGGGGGCCGGTGTCGGGCTTGTACACCTCGGGCTCGGCGCCGCCCTTCAGGGAGACGTTGTCCACGCAGAACCGCCAGGGCTCGGCGCTGCCGCCGATCTGGAAGACCACCTGGGCGCTCGCGAGGTCGACCGGCGAGGTGAACGTGTAGTTGTAGGTGTTGCCCGAGACGCTCAGCTCCGGGGCGGCCGACAGGTACTGGGTGTACGGATCCACGGGCAGCTGGACGTAGGCCCGGCCGACCTTCCCCGGGTTGGCGGTGGCGAAGAAGCTGAAGGCGTAGGTCTCGTCCTTCACCAGCGGGATGTCGTTGAGGCCGATGATCGCGTCCCAGGGGTTGACCGTGCCGCCCGGGATGTCGGCGCACAGCCGGCCGTCGTCGATCGCGAAGGTGAGGTTCGCGGTGTGCCACCACGGGTCCGTGGTGGTGTCGAACGTGCCGTTGGGTATCTGCTCGGGTTCGTCGGCGGCATGGGCCGGGGAGCCGGTCAGGCACGCGGCGGCCAGCGCCGCGACGGCAAGGATGCTGAATCGTCTGAGCACGGTGATCCTCGATGAGGTGTGGGAGCGCTCCCAAGGGGTGAGCGCCTCATGTTTCCCCCGGGTTTCGCCAGGCGTCAACGACGCTCGCCTCCGCCCTCACGTGACCGGCCGATGCCGGGAGAGATCGGTGAAAATTTCATTTCTCCAAAGGATTATTTGCAAACGAGTCTTTGCAATGTTAGCGTCCTTGATCAAGGAGGTGAGTGGCATGGAGGAGACCTTCCATGTGAGCGATCCGGGCACGCTGCGGGCGGTCGCGCACCCGCTGCGGGTGCGGTTGCTGGGCGCGCTGCGGATGGACGGGCCGGCGACGGCCACGGAGCTGGCGGCCCGCTTCGAGGAGAGCTCCGGCTCGACCAGCTACCACCTGAGGCAGCTCGCCCGGTACGGGTTCGTGGAGGAGGATCCCGGTCAGCGTGACCGGCGCGAGCGCCGCTGGCGGGCGGTTCACCGCGGCACCGCGTGGAGCGATCTCGAGATGGGGGCGACCCCTGAGGGCCGCGAGGCGGCGACCTTCATGCGCCGCCGGCAGATCGAGGTGCTGACGGCGGCGGTGGAGCGGTTCGAGCGCGAACGGGACCGGTGGAGCCCGGAGTGGAACGACGCGGCCACGATGTCCGACGAGGTGGTCCGGCTCACGGCGGCGTCCCTGTCCGCGCTGAAGGACCAGGTGTTCACCTTGATCCGCGAGGCCGCCGAGCGGGACAGGGACGCGCCCGACACGCGGCAGGTCGCGGTCTTTCTCGCCGCCCACCCGCGCCGTCCGCCAGGCGAGGAGGAGGGACGATGAGCGGCCTTGCGCGCCGCCCGGCCGAGCTGTCCTCCGCGCGCGGCATGACGCGACGCTCACCCGCGCCGCCCTCGGGACGCGGCCTGACGCGCCGTTACGCGCTGATCGAGTTCCTCACGTGGCTGCCCCCGGGGCTGATGATGGCGCCGTACGTGCTGCTCATGACGGTGCGCGGGCTGGACCTCGCCCAAATCGGCGTCGTGGGAGCCGCGTATTCGGTCACGATCGTCGTGCTGGAGCTGCCGACCGGCGGCCTCGCCGACGTGGTCGGCCGCAGGGGCGTCCTCGCCGCCGCGGCCGCCTTCAGCGCGGTGGGCCTGGCCACGCTGGCGCTGGCCGGCTCGTTCTGGCCGTTCTTCGCCGCGGCCGTGCTCAAGGGGATCGCCAGGGCGCTGTCGAGCGGCCCGGCGCAGGCCTGGTACGTCGACGCGCTGCACGCCGAGCAGGGGAGCGATGCCGACCTGAAGCCGGGGCTGGCGGCGGGCGGGGCGGCGGGGGCGATCGCCCTGACGCTCGGCATCCTCGCGGGCGGAGCCGTACCGCTGCTCGGCTTGCGCGACGCCCTGGCCGTCCCCGTCTGGACGGGGGCCGGCGCCGCCGTCGTCCTGCTCGTGGCCGCACTGGCGATCATGCACGAGCCGGTCAGGCCCCATCGCGCACGGGTGGGACAGGTCGTCAGGGACGTCCCGCGGACGATCGCCGGGGGCGTGCGGCTGGCCCTGGTCGACCGGGGGCTCGCGCGGCTGCTGCTCGTCGCCGCCGCGGGGGGCCTGCTGCTCACCACGATCGAGACCCTGACCCCCGGCCGCCTGGCCGCCCTCACCGGTCTCCCCGAGACCGGGAGCACCGCCTACGCCCTCGTGGCCGCCGCCGGCTTCGCCGCCAACGCGGCGGGAAGCTCCCTCACCCCGGCCGTGGCGCGGCTGGCCGGGGGCTCAGTCCGCGCGGCCGTCCTGGCCACGGTCGCCGTCGCGGTAGCCACCGGTGCCCTCGCCGCCTCGGTGACGCTGCACGGCTGGGTCGCCATCGCCGCCATGGGGGCGGCGTACGCCGTGCTCTTCGCCGCGCTCTCGGTCGCGATGCTCCTTCGCGACGAGCTGATGCACAAGCGCGTCGCGGCCGACCGGCGGGCGACCGTCATGTCGGTCGACTCGCTCCAGCTCCAGTTCGGCGCCCTGCCCGCCTCGCTCTGCCTCGTGCCGCTCGCTGGGGCACTCGGCGTGGGCGCCGCGTGGGCGGTCGTCTCCGTGATCGTCCTCGCCTCAGCCCTGCTGTTCGTACGGCTCCCGGAACGGCCGGCGGCATCCCTGGTAGAACATCATTCGGTAAGGGGGCACAATCAGGCAGGAACGGCGTCGCAAGAGGGGTAGGGGCCGATGGGCAAGGTGACCGTGACGGCGGCGAGCACGGAGCAGCGGACGGCGTGGCAGGACGGGGTGCTGCCCCCGGTGGAGCGCGTCCGGCCCGGCCTGTGGTCGATCCCGGTGCCCATCCCCGTCAACCCCCTGCGGTACGTCCTCGTCTACGCCCTGGAGATCGACTCCGGGGTCGCGATCATCGACGCCGGGTGGAACACCGACGAGGCGTACGACGGGCTCGCCTCCGGCCTGAGGGTCGCGGGCTACGAGATGACCGACGTCAAGGCCGTGCTGGTGACGCACATCCATCCCGACCACTACGGCCTCGCCGGGCGGGTCCGCGAGGTGTCGGGAGCCTGGATCGGGCTGCACCCGGCCGACGCGCGCCTCGTGCACGACCGCTACGACGACTCGGCCATCGAGGCGCTCGTGGAGCGGGAGCGGGGGCTGCTGCTGCGCTGCGGCGTGCCCGAGCTGACCGCCGAGGAGCTGGCGGGAGCCTCCATGATGATCCGCCACATGGTCGCGATGGCGGCCCCCGACCGGCTCATCGAGGACGGCGAACGGCTCGGCCTGCCGGGATGGGATCTGCGCGCGATCTGGACTCCCGGGCATTCGCCCGGCCACCTGTGCTTCGCCGAGCCGGAGCGCAGGCTGCTCTTCTCGGGCGACCACGTGCTGGCCAAGATCACTCCGATGGTGGCGGTGCACCCGCAGTCGGCCGCCAACCCCCTCGCCGACTATCTCGACGCGTTGCGCGCCGTCGGCAAACTCGACGTGGACGAGGTGCTGCCCGCCCACGAGTTCCGCTTCCTGGAGCTCGCCGAGCGGGTCGACTACGTGATCGGCCACCACGAGGAGCGGCTCGACGAGGTGCGGCGCACCGTGGCGGAGGGCGGCGGGGCCACCTGCTGGGACGTCGCCACCCGGTTGACCTGGTCGCGGCCCTGGGAGGCGATCCCGCCGTACATGCGGCGTGCGGCCAACAACGAGACGCTCGCCCACCTGGTGTGGCTGGAGGCCAGAGGACTGGTGTCGCGCGTGGCGGGGGAGCCCGACCGGTGGAACGCTACGGCCGGGGAGCCGTCGCTTTCCATGTAAATCCAGTAGGGAATGTTGACTATCTGCCCTGAACGCATCTAGCGTGTCCGTTATGAGCCAGGGCCTGTACTTGACCCGGCGCGCCCACGTGGACTTCGGTCACGTCCGCAGCGCCCAGTGTCGCCGCGCCGCCTAGGAGAATCCGCCCCATCGCCGGGCCGGCCGCCCCACCGACGTCGGCGGCTGTCCACCTCGATCTCCCTCCCCCCTCGCGCGCCCAGGACGGTCGCGCGCCCCGCGGTCGGCGGCGCCCGTTGAGCGCCGCCGCGTACACCCGGCAGGACTTCGCATGCGCACGTTCAGATTCGCCGTCGCGGCCGCCCTGGTCGCGACGTTGTCCGCCTGCGGCTCGGCCGCCGCCGGCCAAGGAGACCGGCAGGTCACCGAGCTCCGCTACCAGGGCAGCCCCGGGACGGTCATCCTGCCCGAGCTCGCCCAGGACCTCGGTTTTCTCAATGGCGTCACGCTCAAATGGGTCGGCAACACGATCAGCGGCCCGCAGGACATCCAGTCGGCGGCCACCGGGCAGACCGACTTCGGCGGCGCCTTCAACGGCGCCGTCGCGAAGCTCGTCGCCGCCCGGGCCCCGATCAAGGCGGTGATCAGCTACTACGGCGAGGACAAGGAGACGTTCAACGGCTACTACGTCCTCGACGGCAGCCCGATCAAGTCGGCCCGCGACCTCATCGGCAAGAAGGTCGCCGTCAACACGCTCGGCGCCCATCTGGAGGCCGTGCTCAAGGAGTACCTCAAGCGCCAGGGCCTGACCAAGGACGAGATCAAGCAGGTCGAGCTCGTCGTGGTGCCGCCCGTCAACACCGAGCAGAGCCTGCGGCAGAAGCAGATCGACGTCGCCACACTCGGCGGGATCCTGCGCGACAAGGCGGTCGAGCGCGGCGGCATCCACCCGCTGTTCACCGACTACGAGCTGCTCGGCGCGTTCAACGCCGGCACCTACGTGCTGCGCGACGACTTCATCGCCAAGAATCCGGACACCACCAGGAAGTTCGTCACCGGCGTCGCCAAGGCCATCGAGTGGACCAAGAGCCACCCGAGGGACGAGGTCGTCGCCCGGCTCAAGTCGATCATCGCCAAGCGCGGCCGCAGCGAGGACGCCACCGCCATCGGCTACTGGAAGAGCTACGGCGTCTCCAGCACCGGTGGAGTGATCGGCGCCAAGGAGTTCCAGACCTGGATCGACTGGCTCCAGCGCGAGGGCGAGCTCCGGCCCGGCCAGGTCAAGGCCGCCGACGTCTACACCAACGCGTACAACCCCTTCGCGAACGGGAGTGCCAAGTGAGCCGCGAGAGCCGTACGAAGATCAGCATCCGGGGGGTGGGCAAGGTGTTCCGCGTCCGGGACGCCGAACGGCCCTTCACCGCGCTGGACGGGGTGGACCTCGACGTCCGGGACGGCGAGTTCCTGACTCTCGTCGGGCCGAGCGGCTGCGGCAAGTCGACGCTGCTCGACCTCGTCGCGGGGCTGACCCCGCCGACCTCCGGCGAGATCCTGCTCGACGGGGCGCCGGTCACCGGCCCGGGCCTGGACCGGGGGATCGTCTTCCAGCAGTATGCGCTGTTCCCCTGGCGCACCGCACTGGGCAACGTCGCCTTCGGGCTGGAGGCGAAGTCGGTGCCGAGAAGGGAGCGGGAGGACAGGGCCAGGCACTACCTGGACCTCGTCGGGCTGAACGGGTTCGAGCGGCGCTACCCCCACGAGCTGTCGGGCGGCATGCGCCAGCGGGTGGCGATCGCGCGGAGCCTCGCCTTCGACCCGGACGTGCTGCTGATGGACGAGCCGTTCGCGGCCCTGGACGCGCAGACCCGCGAGTCGCTCCAGGAGGAGCTGCGCGGCATCTGGGACAAGACCGGCAAGACGATCGTATTCATCACCCACGGCATCGACGAGGCCGTCTATCTCGGCCAGCGGGTGGCGGTCATGACCTCCCGGCCCGGCCGGATCAAGCAGGTCATCGACGTGGAGTTCGACAGCCGCGCCGGCGACCTGCGGGCCGACCCGGGCTTCGGCGAGTACCGCCACCGGCTGTGGAAGCTGCTGCGCGACGAGGTCGCCGCCGCACGGGCCCAGGAGGTGGCCTCCGTTGGCTGACACCCTCACCCCTCACGCCCCCGCACGCGCCGCCCAGGCCCGCTCGTACGGCGACACGGGCAGGCCGCCCCGCCGGGCGGCCGGCCGCCTGGGGACGGCAGCCAAGCGGTCGCTCGCCGTGGTGCTGCTGCTCGCGCTGTGGGAGGCGCTGCCCCGAACCGGAGTCGTCGACCGCGTCTTCCTGCCGCCCCTGTCGGAGGACCTGGCCGCCGGATACGACCTGCTGCGCGGCGGTGAGCTGCTCGACCACGTCGGGGCCAGCCTGGGCCGTTCGCTCGCCGGGTTCGCCCTGGCCATCGCGGCGGCGATCCCGCTCGGGCTGCTCATCGGCTGGTACAAGCCGGTGGCCGACTTCCTCAGCCCGGTGCTCGAACTGTTCCGCAACACCTCCCCGGTGGCGCTGCTGCCGGTCTTCACGCTCATCCTCGGGATCGGCGAGACCTCGAAGATCGCCTTCGTCTTCTACGCCTGCTCGTGGCCGATTCTGCTCAACACCGTCAGCGGGGTGAAGACGGTGGACGCGCTCCTGGTCAAGTCGGCCAGGTCGATGGGGCTGTCCCCGGTGCGGCTGTTCCAGAAGGTGCTGTTCCCGGCCGCCGTGCCCGCGATCTTCACCGGCGTCCGGCTGGCCGGGGCGTACTCCATCCTCGTGCTGCTGTTCGCCGAGATGGTCGGCGCCAAGGCCGGGCTCGGCTACCTCATCAACGCCGCCCAGTCGAACTTCCGGATCCAGGACATGTACGCCGGGATCATCACGATCTCCCTGATCGGCCTGCTCTTCAACCAGCTCCTCGTCCTGCTGGAGCGCCGCTTTTCGACCTGGAGGACCACGTGACCAGGAAACTGCACCTCAACGCCTTCCTCATGGGCGTCGGGCACCACGAGGCGGCCTGGCGGCACCCCCGCACCGAGCCGCGGCGGGTGACGGACGTCCGCCACTTCCAGCACCTGGCGCGGGTCGCCGAGCGGGGCAGGCTCGACTCGGTGTTCCTCGCCGACGGCCTCGCCCTGTGGGGGAACGTCCGGCACAACGCGCTCGGCGGGCTGGAGCCGCTGACCCTGCTGTCGGCGCTCGCGGCGGTGACCGACCACGTCGGGCTGATCGCGACCGTGTCCACCACCTACAACGAGCCCTTCCACGTCGCGCGCAAGTTCGCCTCGCTCGACCACATCAGCGGCGGACGCGCGGGCTGGAACATCGTGACCTCGGCAGGGGAGGCCGAGGCGCACAACTTCGGCATCGACCGGCCGGCGCACCGCCTCCGCTACGAGCGGGCCGACGAGTTCCTCGACGTCGTCACCAAGCTGTGGGACAGCTGGGAGGACGACGCGGTGCTCGGCGACCGGGCCTCCGGGGTCTACGCCGACACCGGCAAGATCCACCAGGTCGACCACGAGGGGCCGCACTTCCGGGTGCGGGGCCCGCTCAACACGCAGCGCCCGCCGCAGGGACGCCCGCTGCTCGTCCAGGCGGGCTCGTCGGAGGACGGCAGGGGCTTCGCCGCCCGCCACGCCGAGGCCGTCTTCACCGCCCAGCAGACGCTTGAGGAGGGCCAGGAGTTCTACGCCGACATCAAGGCCAGGGCGGTCGCGTACGGCAGGCGGCCGGAGGACATCCTCATCCTGCCCGGCATCTCGCCCATCCTCGGCGCCACCGAGCGGGAGGCGCTGCGCCTGGAGAAGGAGCTGGAGGACCTCATCGTCCCCGCGTACGGCGTGGGCCAGCTGTCCAACATCCTCGGCGTCGACCTGTCCGGGCATCCGCTGGACGAGCCGCTGCCCGAGGTGCCGGTGGAGACGGAGGGCCAGCAGAGCCGCCTCAAGCTCGTCGTCGACCTGGCCCGGCGGGAGGGCCTCACCATCCGGCAGCTCATCGGCCGGCTCGCCGGCGGGCGCGGGCACCGGGTGGTCGCCGGGACGCCGGAGCAGATCGCCGACCAGCTCCAGGAGTGGTTCGAGGGAGGCGCGGCCGACGGCTTCAACATCATGCCGCCCCTCCTGCCCAGCGGCCTGGAGGACTTCGTCGACCACGTGGTGCCCGAGCTCCAGGCCCGGGGCCTGTTCCGGTACGAGTACGAGGGCCGGACCCTGCGCGACCGCTACGGCCTCGCCCGGCCCGCCGGCCGCCACACCGATGCGGCACCCGCCCAGGAGGCCGCGGACACCACCGTGGCGGACACCACCGTGGCGGTCGCCTCGTGACCGCCGCGCGGACGGGTCACGACACCCCGGCACCAAGGAGGAGGACGCGATGAGCATCGTGACGCTGGTCGGCAACCCGAGGGACGGGTCGCGCACGCTGGGCGTGGCCGTACGGGCGGCGGAGGCGGTGGCCGGGCGGCTCGCTCCCGGCCCGGCCGCTCACGGCGACGTGGTGGACCTCGCCGGGCTCGCGGCGCAGCTGTTCGTCCCCGAGCCGTCGGCGGGGGTGGAGGTGGCGCTGGACCTCGTACGCGAGGCCGACATCCTGGTCGTGGCGAGCCCCACGTACAAGGGCACCTACACCGGGCTGCTCAAGGCCTTCCTCGACCGGCTGCCCCACCAGGCGCTGGCCGGGACGGCGGCGCTGCCGCTGCTGGTGATGGGTGACCCCAAGCACTCCCTCGCGGTGGAGGTGCACCTGCGCCCCCTGCTGGTCGAGCTCGGCGCGTTCGTTCCCACACCCGGGCTCGCCGTGCTGGAGTCTCAGATACCCGACCTGGACGACGTGCTGGCCCGGTGGGCCGGCCAGGTGGCCCCCCAGCTCTCGTACCGACAGGAGGTGCCGGCATGACCGGTGAGGATCCGCGATGGGCGGCGCGACGGGCGGCGCGGTCATGACGGCCGTCAGGGACGAGGGCCCCGAGGGCCGCGCCGAGGCGTGGCTGCGCCTGGTGCCCGACCACGAGCCGGTGCCCGTGGACGCGAAGCGGGCCGAGCCTGTGGCCGGGGAGGAGTTCCGCCGGGCGCTCGCCGTGCACGCGGCCGGCGTGGTGGTGATCACCGCGAGCCCGGAGGGAGTGCCGGTCGGGCTGACGGCGACGTCGTTCTCGTCGGTCAGCCTGACCCCGCCGCTCGTGTCGTTCTACGTCGCGCAGTCGTCGGCCACGTGGCCGCTGCTGCGGGAGGCGGACCTGTTCGCGGTCAACGTCCTCGCCTCCCACCAGGCCGACCTGGCCGCCCGGTTCGCGAGGAAGGGCATCGACAGGTTCGCCCATCCCACGAGCTGGTCGCAGGGGCACGAGGGCGTTCCGCTGCTCGACGGCGCCTCGGCCCATCTCGTCTGCCGCCCCCACCACATCGTCGAGGTCGGCGACCACGTCCTCGTGGTCGGGCTGGTGACCGGGACCGACGTGCGCGCGGGAGGCCGTCCTCTCCTGTACCACCAGGGCAGGTTCGGCAGGTTCCTGGCGCACTGATCAGGGGCTGCGCTCAGGTGAAGTCGGCGAGCTCCCGGCGGGAGACGACGCCGAGCTTGGGATACGCCTTGTAGAGATGATGGGCCACCGTGCGCGGGCTGAGGAAGAGCTGGGCGGCGATGTCCCGGTTCGACAGGCCGCGTGCGGCCAGCCGTACGATCTGGAGCTCCTGCGGGGTGAGCGTGGCCAGCGCGCCCGGCTCGTGCCTGTCGGGGGTGGCCGAGCCGGTGGCGCCCAGCTCGGTGCGGGCACGGTCGGCCCAGGGTGTGGCGTCGAGCCGTTCGAAGGTCTCCAGCGCGGCGCGCAGGTGCGGGCGGGCCTCGGCCTTGCGCCGGGTACGGCGCAGCCGCTCGCCGAGCAGCAGCTGGGTGCGGGCCCGCTCGAAGGGCCGTCCGGGCAGGTCGAGGGCGGCCGCGAACAGCTCGTCCGGCTCGGTGTCGTCGTCGCTGAGCAGTGCCCGGCAGCGGAGCACGAGCGCGTCCAGCCACGGCTGCCCGCAGAAGCGCGCCCACTCCTCGTACTGGGCGAACGTCGTGAGCACCCGTTCGGGCCGGCCCAGCCGTACCGCCGCCTCGACCATGTCGGGCACGCTGCGCGCGGTGGCGACCATGTGCATCTCGGTGAGGGTCTCCAACCGGGTCAGCGCGGCCTCGGCCCGGCCGTGGCCGAGGTCCAGCAGGCCCATCGCCCAGGTGGCCCAGGGCGCGCCGGCGGCGGGGACGTCGCCGACCGTGTCGCCCAGGGCGTCGGCGGCGTGCCGCCGGGCCAGGGCCTCGTCGCCGCGGAGCGCGGCCAGGCAGGCGAGGAAGCCGTTCAGCTGGCTCGCCCACTGGCGTTGGTCGGTGTCCTGCGCGATGCGCAGCGCCTCGCTCCCGGTGGCCAGCGCGTCGGCGTGCCTGCCGTGGAAGAGCTCGGTCTCGGCCAGGAAGAACAGCAGCGTGGGCAGCGCGCCGACGCCGCCCCTGGCCCGGGACTCCGCGATGAGCTCGGCCGCCACCTCGGCGGTCTCGGCGTCCTGACCGGCGGCCAGGCCCAGGCCGCAGAGCTGGACCAGGTCACGCGGCGCCTCGGCGCCCAGGCTCCGGGTCCGCGCGACCACCTCGGTGAGCGAGGGCGACGGCCCCTGGCGGCGGCTCACCGCCACCACGAACCGGACGACCGGGCCCACCGGGTGTTCGGCGGGCAGGTCCAGCGCCTCCAGCAGGGCGGTGGTCCGCTCCAGTTCGTCTCCGCCGATGTACCAGGCGCTGTGCAGGGCCTGCAGCAGCATCCGCGCCGCCTGCGGGCCGGACGCGGTGTCGGCGACGTCGAGCAGCGTCTGGTGGGCGGTGTGCAGCGCGCCGCGCAGGAAGTCGGCGGTGGCCCCGACGTGGGCCAGCCGGGCGTTCAGCTCGTCGTCGTCCGCCTGCCGTACCCGGAGCCTGGCGTGTCCGGCCAGCTCGGCCGCCCGGTCGAGCTGACCGGCGGCGAGCGCGCTCTCGGCGGCCAGCGTCAACCGGCGGGCCCGCGCCGGGCCGCCGTCGGCGCTCAGCCGGGCCGCCCGCTCGTACGCGGACGCGGCGGCCGCGTATCCGGCCCGGCTGCTGGCCCGTACGGCGGTCCGCTCCAGCTCGGCCGCGATCTCCTCGTCCGGGCCGGTCGCCGACATGGCGAGGTGCCAGATCCGGCGGTCGGCGTCCGCCGGTTCGGTCAGCGCGTCGGCCAGCGCGCGGTGGACGGCCAGCCGCATGCTCGGCGGTTCCCCCTGGTAGACGGCGGCACGGGCCAGCGGATGGCGGAACGTCACCGTGTCGCCCTCGATCCGGACCAGCCCCGCCGTCTCGGCGGGCGCGAGGTCCCGCAGCCCGGCGTCCAGGCGGGCGGCGGCGCGGAGCAGGAGCGCCAGGTCACCGGTGTCGTCGGCGGAGGCCAGCGCCAGCATCGCCTGGGTGCGCTCGGGCAGCCCCTGGACCCGGTAGAGGAAGGCGGCGCTGACCCGTTCCGTGAGCGGCAGCGGGACCCCGTCGAGCGGCTCGTCGAGCGGCTCGTCGCGCAGCGCGCCGGGCAGCTCGATCAGGGCCAGCGGGTTGCCCCTCGCCTCGGCCAGCACCCGGTACCGCAGAGACGGCGACAGGCCGCCGCCGAGCAGCGCGGCGGCGGAGGGGGCGTCGATGCCGTGGAGCCGCAGCTCGGGCACACCGGGCGCGGAGAAGTGCTCCCGGGCGGCGAACACGAGCGCGACGCCCTCGGCGTCGAGCCTGCGGGCGGCGAACAGCAGCGCCTCCGCCGACGCCCGGTCCAGCCAGTGCGCGTCGTCGACCAGGCACAGCAGCGGGCCGAGCTCCGACAGCAGCGACAGCACGGCCAGGCCGACCAGCAACCGGTCCCCGGCCTCGGCGGGGGCCAGGCCGAAGGCGGCGCGCAAAGCGCGTGACTGCGGCTCGGGGAGCGCGTCCAGCCGGTCGAGGACCGGGCGCAGCAGCAGGTGCAGACCGGCGAACGGCAGCTCCGCCTCGGACTCGATCCCGGTGGCGCGCAGCACCGGCAGGTCACCGGCGGCGGTGGCGGCGGCGTGGTCGAGCAGGGCGGTCTTGCCGATGCCGGGGTCGCCGCGCACGAGCAGGCAGCCACTGCGCCCCTCGCGGCAGTCCGACAGCAGGGACTCGATGACGGATTGCTCGGCGGCCCGTCCGTACAACATGCCCATGACCTACCTACGCGCGCTCCGGAAAGTACTTACCACTGACAGATTCTCTCGTTCGCCGAGATCCGTAGCGTCTATGACATCGGACGACGACGACAGGAGACCACCGATGAGCGACATGACCAAGCTGGCCGAGCGCTACCTCAACTGCTGGAACATCACCGACGCCGCCGAGCGCCGCGCCGAGATGGAGGAGGTGCTGACCGAGAGCGCCTCCTACATCGACCCGCTGGCGGGCGTGCACGGGCGCGACCAGATCGACGCGGTGATGGCCGCCGTTCAGGGCCAGTTCCCCGGCCTGGTCTTCACCCTCGCCGGTGAGGTGGACGCCCATCACAACGTGGCCCGCTTCAACTGGCACCTGGGCCCCGAGGGCGGGGACGCCATCGTGATCGGCTTCGACGTCGCGGTGCTCGACGAGGACGGCCGGATCGCGACCGTGTACGGCTTCCTCGACCAGGTGCCCGCCGCCTGACACTCCCCGAAACCACCTGGAAGGAAAGACAAGATGACTGCCACCACTGCCACCACCGCCACCGGCAACCAGAACCTCGTCAAGCTGGCGCTCAACCTCGACGCCCTCGTCACCGGCGTCAACGGCCTGGCCTACCTCGCGCTGGCCGGCCCGCTGCACGATCTGCTGGGCCTGTCCGTCGGCTTCCAGCGCGGGATCGGCGTCTTCCTGCTCGCCTACGCCGTCGTGGTCTGGGCGGTCGGCCGTCCGGCCCGGGTCAGCCCGGCCGCGGTGGGGACCGTGATCGCGGCCAACCTCCTGTGGGCGGTGGCCAGCGTCCTGGAGCTTGAGCTCGGCGGCATCGACGTGAACACCCTCGGCGCCGTGTGGGTCGTCCTGCAGGCGGTGGTCGTCGCCGCCTTCGCCGCTCTCCAGTACGCGGGCCTGCGTCAGGCCCGATGACCGTCCCGCTGAAGACCGTACGGCGGCGCCACCAGTGCCCGGACCTCCAGGGAGGCCGGGCACTGCCGCGTTCAGCGGTGGGGGACGGCCGTGAGGACCGTGGACTCCTGCAGGGCGGGATCCTGGTTGAGGATGGACTGCATCCGCATCCGCAGGACGGGGGAGGGCTCGACGCCCAGCTCCTCGGTCAGCCTGCGGCGTATCTGGTTGTACACGTCGAGCGCCTCCACCTGGCGCCCGGCCCGATAGAGCGAGAGCATCAGCAGCTCCGAGACCCGCTCCCGCCACGGATGCAGCACCGCCATTCGCTTCAGCTCGCTGATCGTGCCCCGCTCCGCGCCGGCCGAGATGCCGGCCGCGATCTTGTCCTCGATCGCCGTGAGGCGGAGCTCCTCGTAGTGCAGGGCCGCGCTGCGCAGCGCGGGGCCGCCGCCGACGTCGTCGAGCGCGGGCCCGTCCGCCAGCGCGAGGGCCTGCCCCAGCAGTTCGACCCCCCGCACGGGATCGGTGCCGAGCACTTCGTGGGCCTGGGCGACGAGCTTGTCGAACAGCAGCGCGTCGACCTCCTCGTCGCGGGCCTTGAGCATGTACCCGGTGGGCAGCGTGATGAGCCGCTCCTTGGCGAACTGCTCGCCGTAGGCGTCGTTGAGAACCCTGCGCAGCCTGGCGACGAGGGCATGCAGGGCGTTGTCGACGTTGGACAGCGGCTTGCCGTCCCACAGCTCGTCG
This sequence comes from Microbispora sp. NPDC049125, assembly GCF_040802045.1. Lineage (NCBI taxonomy): Bacteria > Bacillati > Actinomycetota > Actinomycetes > Streptosporangiales > Streptosporangiaceae > Microbispora > Microbispora sp. NPDC049125. The sequence goes on from NZ_JBEZDW010000025.1 coordinate 86,452, forward strand.
AGCAACTGCTCCTTGGAGACGGGTCTGCCCGCGTTCACGCACAATGCGGCCAGGAGGGTGCGCTGACGCATGCCGCGCACCGCGATGCGGCGGTCACCGTCCATAAGACAAACGGAACCGAATAACCTGAAGAGCACTGTTCCGGTCACCGACTACTCCTTTTCCTCCGAGCGTTCGTCGGTTGCCACGAAAGGTGAAATGGGTGATCGGCCTCCAGGCTCGCGCTAAGGAATCCAAGCCCCAATTCCCCCCCTTTTGCCGTGCTAACGGCCAATATAGCCACTCGAATTGTCGCGAGTCTTGTTGGTCCAGTGCGGTTCGAGTGGGGAAGGAGGTGACGGTGAGAGACGGCTTCGATACGGCCGCTTACCGCAGGGGGCAGCGGAACGGCCTTTCACGGCGGTGATCCAAACAGAGACGCCGACCTCCCCGCAGGCGGCGACCGGGAAGGCCGGTGCCGCAGGGCGCGGGAACGTCGGCGTCGCAGGGTGGTGCGGGACGGTCAGCGTTGCAGGGCGGTGCGCAGGAACCAGCCGATCTCGGAGGCCGACAGCCGTTCGAGATCGTTCACCGCGTCCGCGACCTCGGCGGGCCCGCCCGCTTCGAGGAACTTGCCGCGGACGAGCCGCCGGTGGCTCGCCCTGGTGTCCGGGCCGATGCCCCCCACGGGCACGTCGGCACGGTGCTCGACGACCCGCCCGCCGGCCAGGTGGACCGACACCGCGGCGGGAGTGGCCTTCACCGCGTCCTCGAAGGAGGCGCGTGGCGGCCCGATGGGCCCGAGCAGGTCGGCGAGCAGCGGCCCGCCGAAGTCACGGACCCAGGCGGCCCCACGCTCGCCGGCCGCCCTGATCGCCTCGCCGAAGGGCGCGTCGGCGTGGAGCAGGATGGTCGTCATCTCCTTGTCGTGCACCAGGCGCACCTTGGCCGCCAGCGCCCAGCGGGCCGGGTCGTCCGTGGCCGGCGCGGTGAAGTCGGCCGGGGTCAGGCCGCCGGTGCTCAGCGCGGTCGCCACCGCGTACGGCGTGGCCGACACCAGCGCGCTGACGGGGGTGCGCGGCCCGTCGAGGTACTCGGCGGCGGCCTTGTCCACCATGAGCGTGTAGAGGGACGCGCGGACGACGATCTCCTCGATCGCCTCCATCTCGTCCGGATCGAGCTCCGCGTGCAGGCGGAGGGCGCAGTCGACGGCGGTGTCGGTGCCGGGGCCCGACGGGTGCACCTTGAACGAGAGCGTCTCGGTGTGCCACCGGTCGCCGAGCCCCACGGTGATCGCGGTGGGCACCGGCACCTGGGCGAACGTGGCGAGGAAACCCTTGGGGTGTTCGAGGATGTCGGGTGCGCCGCTCAGCCCTCCGGCGGCCGAGTCGACCGCCGCCAGCCCGACCCGGACGGGCAGCGCCGAGCTGAGCATCCGCGCCTCGCTGCCCATGAAGCCGTGGGTGAGCGTCCAGATCGGCATCGCGAACGCCAGCCCGAACGCGTCGACCCAGCGGCCGGCCGGCGCGCCGGAGGCGTGCAGCCGCGCGGCGATCGCTCCGGCCAGATGCGTGTGCGCGGCCATCTGCCCGCGGAACGGGCCCAGGGTGGCCGAGGCCGTGATGCGCGCCGCGCACTCGTTCGCCGCGATGATCGCGGTCAGCAGTGCCGTGCCGTCGAGCCGGCACGCCTCGGCGTAGGCGAACGGCACGCTGACCGTGGAGTTGGACAGGTGCCCCGCGTACGCGGTGTCGTCCAGGTGCAGCCAGGAGGTGAGCCCGGCCAGCACGGTCGCCGCCTTCTTCGCCGTCGGCTGGAGCGGCGTGCCGAACGCGCGGAGGAGGGTCTGTCCCTGCGGATGCGCCATCCCGCCACGGATGGCCGCCAGCTGCGACAGCACCTGGCTCTTGGCCATCTCCACCACTCGAGGCGGCACCTGGTCGAGTGTCAGCTTCGCTGCCCAGCCGGTGAGCTCCTCCAGCAGGGTCATCGCGGCAGGTTGTCGTGGACGGTCATCGGGCCGTGGCCTCCGCGCCGACCTCGTTCAGGAAGCCCGCGACCTGCCGGTAGGACTCCCAGGCCGAGACCTCCACGTACGGGATGCCGTGCTCGGCGCAGTAGGTGCGCACGATCGGCCGGGCCCGGCCCAGGTTGACCCGCGGCATGGTCGGGTACAGGTGGTGCTCGATCTGGTAGTTCAGCCCGCCGAACAGGAAGTCGGTGATCCGCCCCGGGCGGATGTTGCGCGAGGTGAGCACCTGCCGGTGCAGCCAGTCCAGCTCGACGTCGCTGCGGTGCACGACCATGCCCTTGTGGTTGGGGGCGAAGACGGCACCCAGGTAGAACCCGAAGATGGCCTGGTTGAGCAGGATGAAGACGATCGCCTTGACCGGCGGCAGCACTGCCAGGACGGCCCCCAGGTAGAGCAGGCCGTGCAGCACGGTCAGCCCGAGCTCGGTCAACGGCCGCTTGAGCGTGCCCGCCCTGGCCGCCTGGAAGCCCGACGCGTGCACCCGCCACGCCTCCTGGGCCAGCAGCACGAAGAACATCACGGCCTGGTGCCTGATCACGAACCGGCCGAACGCGGTGGCTCCCTTGGTCGGCACCTCGTCGACGTGGAAGATCACCTTGCGGCGCCGGGTGTCGGGGTCCTTGTCCAGGTTGTTGGGATGGCTGTGATGGCGGTTGTGGTGGTTGACCCACCAGCCGTAGGTCATTCCCATCAGCACGTTCATGTGCACCCAGCCGATCGCCTGGGCGAGCTGCTTGGTGTGGCTGATCTGCCGGTGCCCGACGTCGTGCCCGATGAAGCCGGACTGGACGAACGTCAGCCCGAGCGCCACCGCGACCACGAGCTGCCACCATGAGTCGCCGATCAGGAAGAACGCCACCCAGCAGCCGGCCATCAGCAGGAGAGTGGTGGTGATCTTGAGGACGTAGTAGTCCCGCCTGGGGGCCAGCAGGCCCGCCCGCCTGATGCGCTCCGTCAGGTCCTCGTGGGTGCCCGTCGGGGATATCGTGATCGTTTGCGCTTCGGTTGACATGGGAACGAAGACCTCCCGCGTGGAAACGTCATAGCGTTGTTCCTGCCATTCGGCGATAATTCTCGCAAACAGCTCTGACAGGCGGCTGACGCGAATTCTCGACCGCCGTCCGAGTCATTCTCGATTGGCCTGACGATCCGCTGACGTGGACCGGCGCCGCCATTGCCGCAGCCTGCCGGCCGGGATAAAAAGGTGTGGTTGTGCAGTCGCCCGATATTCACCACCGAACGTCAGATCAAGGAGTCGAGGAGGATTTCGTGTCCCAGGTCAATGTCACACCCGCAGTGGTGCTCCCCCCGGCGCGAGAGGCCATGAGCTGGCTCCACACCCAGATGGTGCCGGCGTCCGTCCACGCGCCGATCGACGCCGGGGCGCTCGAGGACGCGGCGGCGGAGCTGAGCTCCGACGGCCGGCCGATCACACCCTTCCAGGCGTTCGCGAACCTCACCGCCCGCGCCCTGGCCGAGCACCCGTCCGTACGGCAGCGCCGCGCGAACCGGGGCGAGCTGCGGCTGCAGTCCTGGGTCAACCTCGGCGTCGCCGTGCCGGCCGCGAAGGGCGACTTCACCGTCGAGGTGCTTCCCGATGTCGATCTGCTCGACCTGTCCGACCTGTCCGAGCACTGTCTGGCCGCGATCGAGAGCGCGCTCCCCGGAAGCCCGCCGAACAGCGTGCCGGCCATCCTGTCGCACCTGGGCGGCCACTCGGTGCTGCACGGCGTGCCCGTGGTCGTGGCGCACTCGGTGGCCACGTTCTTCCTGGGCGCCGTCGAGCGGCTGGGCGCCCGATGGGTGCGGCCCGTCGTCGTCGCGTACGACCTGGCGGTGCTCGACACACGCGAGGCGGTCGCCTTCCTGACCGCGATCCAGGACGCGATCATGCGTCTGACTGTGGCCTGAGAAGCTCTCACCTGCGGATACTCAAAAAAAGACCGATCGCCCCGATTTTCATATACAAACCGGTCGTCCCGTTTTATTATCTTCGATATGACCTCCGTCGTATGGGAGATGACATGGAGATCGAGATCCTCGGGCCCCTACGGGTCCGTGTGGCGGGAATCCCGGTAACCCCCTCAGCCGCGAAGCCGTGCACCTTGCTCGCGACGCTGGCGCTGCACGCCGGGGAGTCCGTTCCCATCGCCGCGCTCTTCAGCGAGCTGTGGGGAAACACGATTCCGCGCAGCGCGAGCACCACCCTTCAGACGTACGTGATGCATCTGCGCAACCTCATCGGGGCCGCGCTCGACCGGACGGGCGACACGACGCGGGTGCCCAAGGGCATCGTGGTGACCCAGCCGGGCGGCTATCTCCTGGACATCGGCGACGGCCGGATGGACGTCTGGGAGTTCCAGAAGCTCGCGACCGCCGGGCATCGGGCCAGGGAGGCCGGGGACTTCCAGAAGGCCTCGGCGAAGTTCGGCGAGGCACTGGCCATGTGGCGGGGCGGCGCCCTGTCGAACGTGCAGCTGGGGCCGATGACCGAGATCGAGGCGTGCCGCCTGGAAGAGGCCCGGTTCAACGTCCTGGAGCGCAGGATCGACGCCGACCTGCGTCTCGGACGTCACCACGAGTTGCTGGCCGAGCTGAGCGCGTTGGTCGCCCGGCATCCGACCCACGAGGGGCTGGCGGCGCAGCAGATGCTGGCGCTCTACCGGGCCGGGCGGCGCGCCGAGTCGCTCAGCGTCTATCGCCAGCTCAGGACCAGGCTCGTCAACGGCCTGGGAATGGAGCCGTCGCCTGTGCTGCAGGTCCTGCACCGGGGGGTGCTCGTCTCCGACCGTCATCTGGCCGAGCCCAGGGCCGGAGTGGGGGCGGTCCGACGATGAGGCCACCGCTGAGGCCGCGGGGAGCGGTGGCAGCGGTGCCGGGGGGACCAGTGGGGGACGGTGACGTGACAGGAGTTCGGACGTGGCGCGACAGGAGCGGTCCCACATCACCCGGCAGCGAATCGTCGAGGCGGCGGCCGAGGTGTTCGCGCGCAACGGGTTCGCGGGAACCAGCCTGAACGACATCGGCCGGGCCTCCGGCATGACCAAGGGCGCGCTGTACTTCCACTTCTCCGCCAAGGAGGACATGGCCACGGCCGTGCAGCAGCAGGGGGGCCAGCGACTCCGTGCCCTGGCCGGGCAGCTCGCCTCCCGGGAGCTGCCACTCATCCAGGCGCTGATCGACATGACCCACGTACTTCTGCGCTGGCTCGACGAGGAGCCGACGTTGCGGGCCAGCTTCCGGCTCGCCCGGGAGCGCGGAGCCGACGACGGCCCGGCCGGCGTCTACAACGGCTGGCTCCGGCTGGCCGTGGACTTGCTCGCCAGGGCGCGCACGCTGGGCGAGCTGCACCCCGGCGTGCGCGAGGACTCCTACACGATCATCGTCGTGGCGATCGGCGTCGGGTTGGAGGGGCTCGCGTGCGCAGGCCTGCCCCGGGCCCGGATGACCGCCGCGCTCACCGCGATGTGGGAGTCGCTGCTCCCGGCGCTCGTCTCCGATGAGTTCCTGGGCAAGCTGCGCGCCGCGGACCCCTAGACCGCTGAGCTGCCGCCCGGGGAGAATCGCGCCAGCCGTCGGGGCGGGACGATTCCGGGGAGCAGCAGCTCCCACATGACCGTGACCCGGCGCCGCAGGTCGGCCCGCCGCGAGAACACCTGGGAGCTGAGCTGCACGCCGGTGAAGGACGAGATCACGTAGTGCGCGACGTCGTCCGGCTCCAGACCGCTGCGCAGGTCGCCCTTGTCCCGCGCGCCGGCCGCGCAGACCCTCGCCACGTCGACCCACCGCTGGTACGCGTCGGGCGAGGGTGACTCGAACGTGCCGTACTCGATGACGAGGCGGATGCCCGCGCGCACGCGGACGTTGTCCATCAGGTTCGCGGCCAGGTCGTGGGAGACGTCGATGAGGGTCTGCATGCCGGCGTCGGTGACGGCGACGGGGAGCGCGCCGACTTGGAACTGGGCGTCGATCAGCTCCCTGGCCAGCTCTTCTTTCGAGGGGAAGTGGAAATACAGGGCGCCTTTGGTGACGCCCGCCTGGGAGATGATGTCGGACAGACTCGCCGCCGCGTAGCCATGCTCATCGAAGACGGTGGCCGCCGCGTCGAGGATGGCCGAGCGGGTGATCTCGGCCCGCTGCTGTCTCACCTTCAGTGCCTTTCCGTTCCATGCGCGCTCATCTTGATCTCTCTTCCCACAGTAGACCCAACTGCTGAGTAACAAAGCAAAAAAAACCGGTCGGTAGGTATTGTACGGCCTTGCCCCCTATGTCATAAAGCAATGGCCGCCACCCGTCTCTTCGTGAGGTGTTCGATGCACACGACGATCAATGAGCACGGTAAGCACGGTAACGACGACGCACCCCGCTTCTCCCCACCGATGATCACGGGGATGTTCCAGCAAACCGTCCCCCGGCGCCTCGTGCACCGGGAGGCCGTGTCGGAGGTCTTCCTCACCGACATCGTGAAGCTGACGAGCGACAGCTTCCTCGTCGGGGCCCAGTGGCCCCGCAGCCACAGCTTCTTCGGGTTGAGGTCGGGCCGTTCCCACGATCCGATGCTCGTGGCGGAGACGATCCGGCAGGCGGGCCTGCTGGTGGCGCACGAGGGCTTCTCGATCGGGGAAGACGTCAAGTTCCTCTCGCACGCCAAGTCGTTCCAGGTCACCCAGGCCGGCCTGGAGCTGCGCGACACCGTCGCCTCGATCGCCCTGATGGTGAAATGTCATGACATCAAGCGGCGGCGGGATCAGGTCGGGGGGATGAGCCTGCAGTTCAGCGCGTACCGGGACGGCGAACGGATCGCCACGGCCGACGCCCGGATGAGCTGCGTGCCGCCACGGCTGTACATGCGCCTGCGCGGGGTGCGGGCGTTCGTCGACGGCCCGCCGGCGGTCATCCCCGAGCCGGTACGGCCCTGCCTGGTCGGCCGGGACGCCGAAGCGGACGTGGTGCTGGCCGAGACGCTCATGCCGGACACGTGGCTGCTGCGGCTCGACCGGAGGCACCCGGTGATGTTCGAGCACTCCGTGGACCATGTGCCCGGCATGGCGGTCATCGAGGCCGGGCGGCAGGCCGCCCACCTGATGCTGGGCCGTACCGGCATGATCCTCCTGTCCTGCGACTTCAGCTTCGCCCAGTACGTGGACCTCGACGAGCCGTGCCTGGTCACCGGAACGGTCCTGGCCGACGACGGCGACTCGGCGAGCGTCCGGGTGGTCTTCGTCCAGGGCGGGGCCGAGGTCGCCGTCGGCGTGCTCAACGTGCATGAGGACCTTTCTGCATGAACGCCGGTGAAGGGGACGCGATCCTGGTGGCGGGGGGCACCGGCTTCATCGGCTCCGCCGTTGTGCGGCTGCTGCTCGCCGCCACCGACCGCCCCGTCCGGGTGCTCCGCAGAGGGGCGCTGCCGGAATGGATGGCCGGGGCGACGCTGACCCGCGGCGATCTCGCCGACCCGCGGTCACTTCGCGGAAGCTGCGACGGGGTCTCCACGTTGATCCACCTGGCTTCGCAGATAGCCGGCGACGCCGAGCTGTGCGACCGGGTCAACTTCGGAGGCACGGCGGCGCTGCTCGCCGAGGCCCGCAGCGCCGGGGTCCGCAGGACGCGTTACCTGAGCACGACGTCGGTCTACGGGATGGGCACGCACCGGGGGGACGCCGAGAGCGCGCTGGTGCCCCACCCGGTGTCGCCGACGAGCATGAGCCGGGCGGCGGCGGAGCGGCTCGTGCTGGCCGCGGGAGGCACCGTGCTGCGGCCGCACCTGGTCTACGGGCCGGGGGACAAGTGGTTCGTCCCGGCGCTGCTGCGGCTGTTCCACCTGGTTCCCGCGTGGATCGACGGGGGCCGGGCGCTGATGACGCTGGTGTCGGTCGGCGACCTGGCCCGTGTTGTGGGCGCGCTGGCCCTGGAGGCAGGGTCGGACGGCGCCGGAGTGGTGCTGCACGTCGGGCACCCCGAGCCGGTCAGCGTACGGCGGCTGCTCACCACCGTCCACGGCTGCCTGGGCCTGCCGCTGCCCGAACTCGACCTGCCCGCGGCCGACCACCGCGCGCTCTCTCGCACGGCCGTGCCGGCGATGACCGACCACCAGTTCACGCTGCTCGCCGACGACCACTGGTACGACACCTCGGCCGTCTGGTCCCGTACGGCGCTCGACCCGGGACCGGGATTCGAGGCACGTTTCCCCGCCGCGGTCTCCTGGTACCGCGAGCTTCTCTCTCCGACCACGAAAGTGGGATGACCATGTTGCTGCAAGGAAAGCGCCTGCTCGTCACGGGCGTGCTGACGGACAAGTCGATCGCGTACGCGGCGGCCCGGCTGGCCCAGGAACAGGGAGCCGAGATCGTGCTCACCGGGTTCGGGCGGGGCCTGCGGGTCACCGAGCGGGTGGCGGAGAAGCTGCCCCGGCCGTGCGACGTGCTGGAGATGGACGTCACCAGGCCCGAGCACATCGAGGCCGTCGTGGCCGACCTGGACACCAGATGGGGGATGGTCGACGGCATCCTGCACGCGGTGGCCTTCGCCCCGAAGTCGGCCCTCGGGGGCGGGTTCATGTCCGCCTCCTGGGACGACGTGTCCACGGCCCTGCACATCTCGACCTACTCGTTCGTGGCGCTCGGCCGGGCGTTCGGGCCGCTGCTCGCCAAGGCGGGCGGCGGGTCGATCGTCGGGCTGCACTTCGACGCGTCGCAGGTGTGGTCGGGCTACGACTGGATGGGGGTGGCGAAGTCGGGGCTGGAAAGCTCGTGCCGCTACCTGGCGCACGCGATGGGCGGGCAGCGCACGCGGGTGAACCTCGTCGCCGCCGGGCCGCTGCGCACGGTGGCCGCGTCGGGCATCGGCAGCAGCTTCGGCGACTTCGAGGCCGTGTGGCCGACGCTGGCCCCGCTGGGCTGGGACGCCGCCGACGCCACCCCGGTCGGCCGGACGATCTGCGCGCTGTGGTCGGACTGGCTGCCGCAGGTCACCGGCGAGGTGATCCACGTCGACGGCGGCGCCCACGCGGTCGCGCTCGGCACCCCGGCGGACGCGCCGGGGTGACTGCTGGATGAGCGGCGCTCAGCCCCCGGCCAGGGCGGTGTGCAGGTCGGCCAGCACGTCGTCGGCGTGCTTGGCCACCTCGGGGTCGTCGGGGGCGCCGAACACGCCGAACATGCTCTGGATCAGCGACTGCATCAACTCTTCAACGGACATGGGTTCCTCCTAGAAAGCGCCGCAGGCACGGAAGACGTGGGCGAAGGCGGCCACGGAGGCCCGGCCACGGAACCCGATGTACTCGGGGATCATGAGATCGGGCCCCCACTTCTGCTTGTAGGCGAGCTGGGTCTGCGCCGGGTACAGATCGGCGCCCTGGGCGAACAGCGCGTGCATCAGCCACTGGAAGCCCAGGTTGTGGCCGGGCAGCTCAAGGCTCGCGTCGAGGCCGGTGAACGGGGTGAACCCGAAGTGCAGCCACGGGACGCCCTCGCCGCGGAAGACCTCGATGGCGGTGCTGTTGATCGCCTCCATGATCCCGGGTGACCCGCCGGGGATGCGGCGGCTCAGGTCGTGCATCCAGCCGGGGCGGGTGCCGTACACCGGGCAGTAGGAGATGTAGCCGACCGGGCGGCCCTCGACCCGGCCCAGGAAGAGCCGCCGGTGCTCCTGAGCCGGCCCGCCGAGCTGGCCGACCAGGAACTCCAGCTGATGCACGTGCTCGCCCTTCGCGCCGAGCCACTCGCGGTCGATCTCCGCGATGGCCTCGCCGAGGTCGGCCGGGTCCACCTCGGTCACGGTCAGCCCGTTCCGGAAGGCCCGGGAGATCTTGTTACGCAGCTGCATGAACTTGGTGCCGCGCAGCGTGAAGCCGTCCAGCGAGACCGCCCAGGACGCGCCGATCTGGTTGACCGTGAACCCGCGGCTCGCGTAGCGCTCCGCGTCGTCGCGCTGCAGCTGCACCGACACGACGCGCAGGTCGTTGTCGTCGGCGTACGCCAGGAAGCGGTCGAGCAGCACGTCGTAGTCGCCGGGCGGGGCGAAGGGGCCGCCGAGCTGGACCAGGTGGCCGCCGGCCCGCCGGTAGGCGATCAGGCCCTCGACGCCGGGCGAGGTGAAGGCGTCGGTCTCCCGGTTGAGGGCCAGGAAGGCCGAGGGGTTGTCGGCGTGGGCACGCAGGGACTGGATCACCCCGGTATCCGTGGTAATGACAGACACGATCTACTCCATTCTTCGTCCTGTATTCAGTGAAGCATCTTCGGAACGGCCCAGGAAGGGCCACCTAAATCGCATCAGCGGAAAGTCAGGCGAATGTCAGAGCGGTCGGGCACTATGAATTTGTGAGCGGCTCCGGGGAACCGGAAAGCCGGTCGAAGGAGAGGTTCCCGTAGCGGCCTAACGGGGATCGGGCGTTTAGTCCGGTCGGGTGTGATAGCCCACGCAGGTTCGAATCCTGCCCTCTCCGCTGGGCCGAGTGATCGGTCCGAGGAGAGGTTCCCGTAGCGGCCTAACGGGGATCGGGCGTTTA
>NZ_JBEZDW010000025.1:97065-130859 GCF_040802045.1 Microbispora sp. NPDC049125
GGTCCGAGGAGAGGTTCCCGTAGCGGCCTAACGGGGGCCGAGCGTCAACTCCGGTCGGGTGTCACAGCCCACGCAGGTTCGAATCCTGCCCTCTCCGCCGAGCAAGTCCACCGAACACTCTCCAGCGATCGCGGAGTCCTCATGGGAGCGGTTCTGATCGTCGCCAATCCGGCGGCCGGCACCACCGACGACCGGCTCCTGGCCCAGGTCACCGAGCTATGTGCCGAGCATGCGGCCACCGTGCGGGTCCATCGCACCGCATGCGCGGGCGACGCCACCACGACCGTGCGCGCCGCCGTGCGCGAGCCCGACTGCCCCGATCTGGTGGTCGCCGTGGGCGGGGACGGCACGGTACGGGAGGTCATCGAAGGGCTCGCCGGCGAAGGCAGGTCCGCGCTGGCGATCGTCCCTGCCGGCACCGGGAACTCCGGCTACCGGATGCTGTGGGGCGAGCGGCCCTGGGCGAGCACACTGCGGTCCGCCCTCACCGGCGACGGCGCGCGGCTTCGCGAGTTCGACCTGGCCGAAGTGGCCGAGACCGGCGCGCTCGTGTTCCTCGGCGCCTGCTCGGGCGTGGTCGCGCAGGCCCTGGTCGGCGCGCGGGAGACCGGTCTGACCGGCCGCGCCCGCTACGCGAAGACCTTGGCCGACAGTGCCGCCGCCTTCGTGCCCTATCCGGGCCGGGTCACCGTGGACGGCGTCGAGCTGCACCGCGGCGACACCGTGCTGGCCAATGTCGGCGGCGGACGGTACCGGGGCGGGCAGTACCTGCTGCTGCCGCACTCCGAGTTCGACGACGGCCTGCTCGACGTGTGCGTGGTGGCCAGCCCCGTGCGGCCCGCCGAGGTGCCCACGCTGGTGCGCGAGGGCGAGCACCTGGGCCGGGAGGGCGTCTTCTACGGCCGGGGCCGGGTGATCACCGTGGAGCGGCTCGACGGCGGCCCCCTGCTCTTCGAGCACGACGGCGAGCTGCAGCCCGCCACCCGGTCGGCGATCACGCTGCGGGTGATGCCCGGCGCGCTCCCGGTGTGGACGGGCTGAACCGCGTCCCCGGCTCTCCCCTAATGGGCCGCGGCCTCTTGCCGTGCGCAGGATCGACGCGCGTCGAATCGCCGCGGCTGCTCGCCATACGCCCGATCGCCACGCGCCGCACGCATAATCGCCATGCGCCGCATGCCTAATGGACGTGATCGCCTGCCGCGCGCCGGATTTCCTTTCCGCCGATAGCCGCCGGCCGATCTCGATCAGAAATCCGTCAGAACGGCGTCAGTAGCGAATGCCATGATGAGTGTCGAAGGCCGGGCTTTCTGAAAGGCTTAACGATGCTTCTTAGGGAAAAGTCCAGCGACAATCCCCATGGCGATCCCGAGTGCTTCTCCGGATTCGGTAACGTCCCGTTCCGCAGTTATCCGCTGTATATCGGCGGCCGGGACGTCGAAGGCGACGGCTGGGTCTACACACTGAGCGCGCGCTCGCTACTGGAAGACGTTTTCGCGAGTATCAGCCTGAAACGCGCGCTGGAGAAGGACGCCGACTCCGACGCCTGGCGGCACCCGTACGTGGTGGGCCGGTGCGCGGTCGCCGGCGTCGAGCAGATCGACGCGGCGATCGACGCGGCGGCCGAGGCCGCGCAGGAGTGGGCGGCCGTCCCGCTGGAGCGCCGGATGCTGCTCGGTGAGCTGTTCCGCGAGGAGTTGCGCCGCAGGCACGACGAGTTCGTCGAGATGCTGGTCGTCGAGGCGCACCCGGTCAAACTGGCCCGCTGGGAGCTCAGCGGCCTGCGGCAGCTGTTCAGCAAGGAAAGCTGCGACTGGTACCGGCAGTGCATGCACACCGAGTTCGCCCACGGCGACCGCCGCCTGATCGTCCGCCGTCAGCCCGACGGCGTGGTGTGCTTCAACCCGCCGCAGAACGCGCCGGGGCCGAGTGCCGCGCTGTCGGTGCTTCCCCTCATGGCGGGCAACGCCGTGGTGGTGCGGGCGCCGCGCAGCATCCCGTTCAGCACGATGTACGTGCTGCGCGAGCTCGTCGTGCCGCTGCTGGAGGAGATCGGCGCGCCCCCCGGCGTGCTCAACATCGTGTGCAGCAACCCCAAGCAGACCATGGACCGCTGGGTGACCAGCCCCAAGGTCAACGACATCTTCTTCATCGGCGGCGTCGAGGAGGGGATGCGCTACCAGGAGCGCTGCGTGACCAACGGCAAGAAGCCCATCCTGGAGCTGGCCGGCAACGACACGATCATCGTCTGGAAGGACGCCGATCTGGAGCTGGCGGCCGAGGCCGTCGCCGAGTGCTTCTACGGCTCGGGCCAGATCTGCATGGTGCCCAACTGCGTCCTGGTCCACCCCGACGTCGCCGACGAGCTGATCGAGCGGGTGCGCGAGCAGGTGAAGACCGTACGGCCCGGCTACCCCGACGACGAGGACGTGCTGCTGTCCCCGGTGCGCCGCGCCGAGCGGTTCTTCGCCCTGCTCAGCCAGGCCATGGCGGGCGGCGCCACGCTGGTCACCGGCGGGGAGCGCGTCGAGGTGGACGGCACGCCGTCCCCCACCGGCGTCTTCCTGCAGCCCACCGTGCTGCGGGTGGACGGCCTGGCCGGCGCGCGCGAGCTGGACGTGGTCAAGCACGAGACGTTCTTCCCGCTGCTGCCGATCGTGGTCGCCGAGCCGGCCCCCGACGAGGAGCTGGTCGAGAGCTTCATCGACTTCGTCAACGCCAACGAGTACGGCCTGCGCAACTCGGTGTGGGCGGGGTCGGACGAGATCATCGACGTTTTCGTGCAGCGGATCGTCAACGGCGGGCTGCTCAAGGTGAACGACTCGCACATCGGCTTTCTGCCGTACCTGCCCAGCCACGGCGGCACCGGCCTGACCGGCGGCGTCTTCGGCGAGGCCAACTACCCGATGCTCAAGACCTCGCATGCGCAGGGGGTCAGCATCGCCACCGGGGTGCGTCCCTATCTGGCTGTTTTCGGCAACTGACATTTGGAGAGTCTCGTGCGCACACTCGACACGGCTCGCGACGTCTGCGAGCAGTACCACCCCGGGCTGGTGAAGGCCCTGTCGGAGCTGTCGTTCGCGGACCGGGAGCGGCCGGTGAGCCCGGTGATCGACCTGTTCCGCACGCACGGTGGCGTGGGGCTGCTCGTGCCCGCCGAGTACGGCGGCGGCGGCGCCGGTCTGGTCGACGCGGTCCAGGTCATGCGGGCGGTCGGATCGCTGTCGCCGTCCCTGGCCGCCGCCGTCACCATGCACCACTTCACCGCCGCCACCCTGTACGCGCTGGCCCCCGCCGCCGGACGGCTGACCGACGCCCAGCTGTCGGTGCTCCGGCGGGTCGTCCCCGAGCAGCTGGTGATGGCCTCGGGCTGGGCGGAGGGCCGTACCGAGCAGAACATCCTCGCCCCGGCGGTCACCGCGACCCCGGTGGAGGGCGGCTACCTGCTCTCCGGCAGCAAGAAGCCGTGCAGTCTCAGCACGTCGATGGATCTGCTGACCGCGAGCATCGCCGTACCGGGCGCGGGGGGCGAGCCCGAGCTGGCGCTCGCCCTGGTGCCCGCCGACAGCGAGGGGCTGTCGGTGCACCCGTTCTGGGGCAACCAGGTGCTGGCCGCGGCGCAGAGCGACGAGGTGCGGCTCACGGATGTCTTCGTGCCCGAGGAGCTGGTCGTCCGCACCAGCGCCGAGGACCCCCACCTGCTGGACGACCTGCAGACGGCCGGGTTCGTCTGGTTCGAGCTGCTGATCTCGGCCGGGTACACCGGGGCGGCCTCCGCACTGGTCGAGCAGGTGCTGCACCGCGGCCGGGGCGGGGCCTCCGACCGGGCCGCGCTCGTGGTGCGGGCCGAGTCGGCGTTCATGGTCCTGGAGGGCACGGCCCGCGCCGTCGCCGGCGGGCTGGACGGCGAGGCGGCGGTCGCGGCGGCGCTGGTCGCGCGGTACGCGGCGCAGGAGGCGCTGACCGACACGGCCGCGCTGGCGCTGGAGCTGCTGGGCGGGCTCGACTTCATCACCTCCTCCGACAACACCCAACTGGCCTCCGGAGTCCGTCCGCTGGCCTTCCACCCTCCCTCGCGTGCCAGCGTCGCCGACGCCCTGGCCACGTACTTCGCGGGCGGGCCGCTCCAGCTGTCGTGAAATTCCGGCTCTTGAAGGGAAGTGTTCAGTGAGTGTGATCACGGAGGCCCCTCCGGACACCGAACAGGAGATCCTGCGGCTGTACCGGGCCCATCTGAGCAAGGGCAGAGCCACCCTTGCGGAGCTGTTCGGCAGCCACATGGAGGTGGCGTCCGAGGGAGCGTGGCTGACCACCGCCGACGGCGAGAGATTCCTCAACTGCGGCGGCTACGGCGTGTTCCTGATGGGCGCCCGGCACCCCGCGGTGATCGAGTCGGTCCAGCGCCAGCTGCACACCCACCCGGTCGCCTCACGCATCCTCCTCGAACCGACCGCGGCCCGCGCGGCCGAGGCGCTCTGCTCGGTGATGCCCCCCGGCCTTGACCGGGTGCACTTCGCGCTGTCGGGGGCCGAGGCGGTCGAGACCGGCCTCAAGCTCGCCCGCGCCAACGGCCGCAAGCACACGGTGTCGATGGATCGCGGCTACCACGGCAAGACCCTGGGCGCGCTCTCGGTGACCGCCAAGGACGTCTACCAGCGGCCGTTCCGCCCGCTGCTGCCCGGCGTGACCCATCTGCCCTTCGGCGACGCCGACGCGCTGGAGGCCGAGCTGGCCGCCCACCCGGGCGAGGTGTGCGTCATCCTGGAGCCGATCCAGGGCGAGGGCGGTGTGATCATCCCGCCGCCGGGTTACCTCCGCAGGGTCGAGGAGCTCGTCCGCGAGTACGACGGATTCCTCGTGCTGGACGAAGTGCAGACCGGCATGGGCCGCCTCGGCGAGTGGTGGGGCGCCGACCTGGAGGGCATCCGGCCGGACGTGCTGCTGGTCGGCAAGGCGCTCGGCGGTGGAGTGGTCCCCGTCTCGGCGGCCGTCGCGACCCGGGAGGCGTTCAAGCCCTTCGACAAGGACCCGTTCGTGCACACCGCCACGTTCTCCGGTCAGCCGCTGCTGATGGCCGGGGTGCTGGGCGCGATCCGGGCGATCCAGGAGGACCGCCTGGTCTCCAAGGCCGTCGAGCTGGGCGCGATCCTGCTCGACGGAGTGACCGAGATCGTCAACAGGACCATCCCCGACCTGGTGGTCGAAGTGCGCGGCCAGGGGCTGCTGATCGGCCTGGAGCTGGTCGAGGCGGGCCTGGCCGGCGAGCTGCTGATCGAGCTGTTCAACAACGGCGTCGTCGGCAACCACTCGATGAACGCCAGCTCGGTGGTCCGCTTCACCCCGCCCGCGATCCTCAGCCCGAGCGAGGTGCGCTTCTTCCTGGTGGCCTTCGAACGAGCCACGCGCGACCTGGTCGCGCGCCAAACCACGATGCCGGAAGGCAGGTGATCGAGAGTGCGGCACCTGGAACTTGACGCCGTGATCCACGACGCGACGGCCGACGCCGTCTACGACGGGATCACGAGATTCGACCGCTACGCCGAGTTCGCCCCGCACGTGCGGTCGGCCGAGGTGCTGATCGCCTGGCCCGAGCCGGTCGGCGAGTCGCACTGGGAGCTCAACTTCCGCAGCGGGCTGCTGCGCTGGACCGAACGCGAACAGTTCGCCAGGGAGCGGCTGGAGATCGCTTTCGCCCAGGTCGACGGCGACTTCGAGAGCTTCTCCGGGCTGTGGACCCTGCGCCAGGACGGCGGCGACGTGCGGCTGCACTTCGAAGCCGACTTCGACTTCGGCATCCCCAGCATGGAGGGGATCCTCGACCCGATCGCCGAACGAGTGATCAAGGAGACCGTGGCCTGGACCGTCGTCGGCCTGTTCCCGGGAGCACTCGTGGCCGACCCCGCCGACCAACCCGACCCTGCCGCCGCGGCCGCCATCACGGCCGGCGCATGAGGAGCGCGCGATGGACCAGCTCAATCCGTACGAGACCCCCAACACCTTCAAAGCGCACCGCGCGGAGTACCTGTTCGGCCTGGCGGTCAGCACCGGGCTGATCGTCGCCCACTTCGGTGAGATCAGGTGGCTGCCCGCGATCGGCCTGTTCTTCTACATCGACCTCATCGGCTACCTTCCCGGCGCCATCGCCTACCGGAAGTCCGGTGGCAAGCCGATCCCCAAGGCGTACTACGTCCTGTACAACGTCATGCACAGCCTGGTCACCCAGGGCGCGGTCGCCGGGCTGTGGTGCCTGCTGATCGGGCCCGAGTGGGCGCTGCTGGCGCTGCCGTTCCACCTGTGCGGCGACCGCGGCCTGTTCGGCAACTTCATGAAACCGCTCGCCCTGCCCTTCGAGCCGGTGGCCCAGCCGGCGTACCAGAAGCTGCTCGACTCCATCGGCGTCACGCAGAAGGCGCCGCACGGACACCAGAAGAAGGAAGAAAAGGAGAAGGAGCACCAGCTGACGGCCCAAGGGACGGCCTGGTGACCGTCACCGCCGCCAGGGACGCCCGCCGGGAGGCCAGGAAGGCCATGCGCAAGGTCGCGGCGCCGGTGGCGGTGCTGACGGTCAGCCACGAGGGCCGGGTGCACGGCACCACGGTGAGCACGCTGGTGGGGGTCTCGCCGACCGAGCTGATCATCGGCGTCTCGCTGCGCAGCGGATCCCTCCTCGGCGGGCTGGCCGTCGCCGCCGGGCGGTTCACCGTCAATCTGCTCAGCGGCGGTCAGGGCGGCCTCGCCCGCTGGTTCGCCGACCGTGACCGCCCGCAGGGCCCCGCGCAGTTCGCCGGGGTGCCGTGGACCAGCGCCGGCGGCGACGGCGCGCCGCTGATCGACGGCGCGCTGGCTCACCTGGAGTGCCGCCTGGTCCGCAGCATCCCGGTCGCCGACCACGAGCTGCTGCTCGGTGAGGTGGTCGACGCCGTGGCGGGGACGGGCGACCCGCTGTTCAGCTTCGCCGGAGACCTGTGCGCCGGCGCGCTGCGGACCGTTCCCGGCTCGGGCGACGGCACCCGGAATTCCAACCACCGGAACCCGATGGAGGGCACGACGCGATGACGGCACACGAGGCGACCGCACATGAGGCGGCGTGGGACACCGCTCCCGGGCTGCTCGACGGAGCGAAAAATCTCACGCTCACCGCCGCGGACTGTGATCTGGCCTACTGGCTGACCTCGGTGGCCCAGGGCACGCTGCGCGACCGCGCGGCCACCGGCCACCACCCGGACGCGATCGTCCCCGCGCACATGCGGGAGCCGGGGCCGCTGCGCGAGTCGCTGAGCCTGGAGCTCGGCTTCCGCAGCCTGTCGGAGGAGCTGGCGACCCGCCTGCTGGCGTACTACGTCGTCAACGCGCCCGGCATCCCCGAGCTGGAGTTCTACGCCACCCAGATGATCGACGAGGCCCGGCACGCCAGGGTCTTCCGCGATCACCTGGTGGAGCTCGGCTGGCAGCGCGAGACCGTGCTGGCCGACATCGACGAGATGGCCGCCGACTACCGGCGCAGGGTGCTCGACCCGGTCGAGCGGTTCAGCCTGGAGATCGTCAGGGACCAGGGCGACTTCTACGGCGGCGTCGCGGTGTTCACGATCGTGATCGAGGGCGTGCTGGCCCCGGCGGCCGAGCTGAGCGAGCGCAAGTGGACGCCGCTCGACCCGGCCGCCGGGGAGATCTCGCGAGGCGCGGCGATCGACGAGATCCGGCACCTGACCGTGGGCAGCTCCATCCTCCGCTCACACCTGATCGACAACCCCGGCTACCGGCCGCGGCTGCTGGAGATCCTGGAGGCCGGGCGCAAGCTGTGGAGCGAGGTGCCCGACCGCGAGTTCGTCATCCACCGCGAGGAGCTCTTCCAGAAGGGCATGGCCGAGCACGCCGGCCTGATCGGCGATTACGAGCTCTGGCCGGGGGTGCGGATGCTGGACACCACACCCGAGCAGCGCTACGACATCGCCGAGCAGTGGACCGACGAGATGGCGCAGACCCGGATGGCGTACATGGGGCTGCCCGGCGACTGGCTGAGCGGTGGTGCCGCGTCATGATGATGCCGCTGAGGAGCCATACGGCAGACCGAGCCCGGGCGGGGCGGGCCGCCGTCCTGGCGGGCGCCGGCTGCTGGCTGCCGCCCGGAGTCGTCACCAACGCCGACCTCGCGGCCCGCCTGGACACCTCCGACGAGTGGATCCGCTCGCGCACCGGCATCGCCAGCCGCCACATCGCCGGGCCCGGCACCGCCACCTCCGATCTCGCGGTCGAGGCGGGCCGCCGGGCGCTGAAGTCCTCCGGCGACTCGCAGGTGGACGCCGTGGTGCTCGCGACCACCACGCCCGATCGGCTCTGCCCGGCGACCGCCCCGGAGATCGCCTCCCGGCTCGGCCTCAGCGGGTGCGCGGCGTTCGACGTGGCCGCCGTCTGCACCGGATTCCTGTACGGCCTGGCCACCGCGGCCGGGCTGATCGCCGCCGGGACGGCCGACCGGGTGCTGCTGATCGGGGCCGACACCTACTCCACGATCATCGACCCGGAGGACCGGACCACATCGGTGATCTTCGCTGACGGCGCGGGCGCGGTCGTGCTGCGCGCCGGCACACCGGACGAGCAGGGTGCGATCGGGCCGGTCGTCCTCGGCAGCGACGGCGAGCACGCCGAACTGATCCAGATCCCGGCCGGCGGCGCCCGGCAGCGCTCCTCCGGGCTGCCGCCCGAGCCGGGTGACGAGTTCTTCCACATGCGCGGCAGGGAGACCTACCGGTGCGCGGTGGAGTGGCTCGTCGCGTCCTCGCGGGCGGCCGTCGAGGCGGCGGGCTGGCGGATCGGCGACGTGGACCGGGTCGTGGCGCACCAGGCCAACGCCCGCATCCTGGACGCCGTCGCCGAGCGGCTCGGCCTGCCGTGCGAGCGGCATCTGTCCAACATCGAGCGGGTCGGCAACACCGGCGCCGCCTCCATCCCCGTGCTGCTCGCCGAGGCGAGTCAGGCGGGCGAGCTCCGCCCGGGCCAGCGGGTGCTGCTCACCGCGTTCGGCGGCGGTCTCACCTGGGGCGCCGCGACCCTCGTCTGGCCCGAACTGGACCCCTCCTAACCACATCCACTCGAAGGGAGCACCCGGCAATGTTCGACACGCTGAAGGACATCCTGGTCAAGAAGCTCAAGGTCACCCCCGGGCAGGTCACCCCCGACGCCAGCAGGGAGGACATCGAGCTGGACTCGCTCGCCGTGGTCGAGCTGTCCATGGTGCTGGAGCAGGAGCTCGGCATTGTGATCAGCGACAACGAGCTGATCGACGTGCCCACCGTGGGAGACATCGCCCGGCTGATGGAGGAGCGGAGCGCGAAGATCTGATGGCCGGAATGGACGTCGCGGTCACCGGGCTCGGCCTGGTGACCCCGGCCGGCAACGACACGGCGCGGTCCTGGCAGACCATCTGCGCGGGACAGCCGACCGCCGACGTGGACCCCGGCCTGGCCGGGAACCCTGTCTCGATCTCCTGCCGGGTCACCGGCTTCGACCCCGAGGAGCTGCTGGGCGCCCGCCGGGCCCATCGCCTCGACCGATTCGTACAGTTCGCCGTCATCGCCGCCCGGGAGGCGGTGGCGGATTCGGGTCTCGACCCCGCCACCTGGGACGGCGCCAGGGTCGGTGTGGTCATGGGCACGGCGGGCGGCGGCGCGGCCACCTTCGAGGCGCAGCACCGGGTCCTGATGGAGGAGAGCCCGTCGTGGGTCTCCCCCCTCACGCTGCCCATGCACCTGCCCAACATGGTCGCGGGGCAGCTGGCCATGGAGTTCGGCGCCACCGGGCCCGACCTCGTGGTCGCGACCGCCTGCGCTTCCGGCGCGACCGCCCTCGGCACGGCCCGCGACCTGCTGCAACTCGGCCGGTGCGACGTCGTGCTGGCGGGAGGGACGGAGGCGCTGCTGAACCCGGTCACGATGGCCGGGTTCGCCAAGATGGGCGCGCTGTCCAAACGCCAGGACATGCCCGCCGAGGCGTCCCGGCCGTTCGACGTGGACCGGGACGGGTTCGTCGGCGGGGAGGGGGCGGCGCTGCTGGTGCTGGAGCGCGTCGACGACGCCCGGGCCCGCGGCGCGCGGATCCGCGCGCGGCTCGTCGGGTACGGCGCGACCGCCGACGCCCATCACGTGACGGCGCCGCATCCCGACGGGGTCGGCATCGAGGCGGCGGTCCGGGCGGCGCTGGCGGACGCGGGCGCCGTGCCGTCCGACGTCGGCCACGTCAACGCGCACGGCACGTCGACGCCGCTGAACGACCTGGTGGAGGCGACGATGCTGAGCAGGGTGCTCCCGCACCGGCCCCTGGTGACCTCCACGAAGGGGGTCACCGGCCACATGATGGGCGCCGCGGGAGCGGTCGAGGCCGCGTTCAGCGTGCTGGCGGTCGAGCAGGGTCTCGTCCCGCCGACGGCCAACCTCAACAAGCTCGACCCGAAGATCGACATCGATGTGGCGGCCAGGGTCACACCACGCCGGATCGACCTGGCGATCAGTGACTCCTTCGGTTTCGGGGGTCAGAACGCCGTGCTCGCCTTCGCCCGTGCCTGAAACCCACGCCTGAAACCCACGCCTGAAAGCCACGCCTCAACCCCACGCCTCAACCCCTCAAACCCACGCCCGATGACCATTCCCGAAACCCATGCCGGCATTGGAGCCCTGCCATGCGGACCGTCCACCGCCCTCCCGAACCCGCCACGTCAGCCGCGAGCGGGCTCGGCACGGCGCACATCGTCTTCCTCATCGTCGCCGCCGCCGCGCCGTTGTCGGCGATGGTCGGCACGGTGCCGCTGGCGTTCGCCGTCGGCAACGGCGCGGGCGTCCCGGCGGCGTTCGTCTTCGCGGGGGTGACCCTGCTGTGCTTCTCCGCCGGATACGCGGTGATGATGCGGCGGACCGGCGGCACCGGCGGCTTCTACACCGGTGTGGCGCAGGGTCTCGGCCGCCCGGCCGCGGTGGCCGGAGGGCTGCTCGCGCTGCTGTCCTACCTCTGCGCCACGATCGGCCTGGCCGGGGCGTTCGCCTACTTCGCGCGTCTGGTGCTCGGCCTGCACGGGATCGACGTGCGCTGGGAGGTGTGCGCGGCGCTGGGCATCGCGGCCGTCGCGGCGCTCGGCTACCGGGAGATCGCGGTCAGCGCGAGGGTGCTGGCGGTGATGATGGCCGGCGAGATCCTGGTGCTGCTGGCGCTGGACGTCGCGGTGCTGGCCCGGCACGGCGTGACGGCGCTGCCCGCGGCGTCGTTCACCCCGCACGAGGTCTTCGGGCCCGGGCTCGGGGTGGCGCTGATGTTCGCCTTCGTGTCGTTCATCGGGTTCGAGTCGGCGTCGCTGTACGGCAAGGAGTCACGCGACCCACGGCGCAGCGTGCCGAGGGCCACCTATGTCGCCGTGGTGCTGATCTCGGTGTTCTACGCCCTGACCAGCTGGGTCGCCGTCGGGGCGGTCGGCCCGTCCCGGGTGCGGGCCGTGGCGGGCGAACAGCTCGGCAACCTGTTCTTCGGGCTCGGCGCCGACTACCTGGGCCAGGCGGGGGAGGTCGCGCTCGAAGTGCTGCTGTGCACGAGCCTGTTCGCCGCGACGCTCGCCCTGCACAGCGCCGGCAACCGGTACGTCCAGGCGCTGGCCGCCGACGGAGTGCTCCCGGCCGCCCTGGGAGTCGGGCACCCCCGGCACGGTTCTCCGCACCGCGCCAGCGTGTGGCAGACGGTCCTCGCCGTGGTCGTGACGGCCGCGTTCGCGGTCGAGGGCCTCGATCCCTACGCCGACCTCGCGACCAGCATGCTCGGCCTGGGCACCCTCGGCATCATCGTGCTCCAGGCGCTGGCCGCGCTCTCCGTCCTCGGCCTGTGGCGGCACCGGGGCGGGGAGCACGGGCTGGAAGAGCGGCCCGGATGGTGGCGAGGGCTGGTCGCCCCGCTGCTCGGATTCGCCGGGCTGGCCACGACGGTCTGGCTGGTGGTCGGCAACTTCGCCCTGATGACGGGGTCGAAGTCGGCGGTGGTCGGCGAGCTGCCGTGGGTCCTTTTGGTGGTCGGCGCGGCCGGCCTGGCGTACGCGGCGTGGCTGCGGGGCGCCCGCCCGGCCCGCTACCTGGCGCTCGCCGGCATGTCCGCCGAGCCGGTCGTCCCGGCGGCGGCCCGGTCCATCCGGGCCTGAGGAGCCGTTCGGGGACACGACACAGGACCGGGGCCGCTCCCTCTTCCGGGGAGCGGCCCCGGTCGCGTATGCCAGGCAGTCGCGTGTTCTGGGAGGACGGGAACATGAGAGGAGGGCCGGGTGACCCCGGCCCTCCTCTTCGGTCGTCCGTACGGCGTCCGCCGCGGCTACCAGGTGACCGGCAGCTCGTGCAGGCCGTAGACGAGGCTGCTGGTCCTGAAGGGCACCTCCTCGGCCGGTACGGCCAGCCGCATGTCCGGGAAGCGCTCGGCCACCCTGAGCAGGGCCAGCTCCAGTTCGAGAGCCGCGAGCGGGCCTCCCGGGCAGTGGTGGACGCCGTGCCCGAAGGCCAGGTGCGCGCGGGTGTCGCGGCTCGGGTCGAACTCCGCCGCCCGGGGGAAGACCGCCTCGTCGTGGTTGGCCGCCGGGATCGAGATGATGACCCCGTCACCCGCCGGGATCGGCACTCCGCCGATCTCCAGGTCGGTCGCGGCCACCCGTACCACGTTGTCCTGGGGGATGGACCAGAAGCGCAGCAGCTCCTCCACGAGCGGGCGCACGGTCGACGGGTCCTCCCGCAGCGACGCGGCCAGCTCGGGGCGGCGCAGCAGCGTCAGCAGGCTGAGCGCGATCTGGTTGGCCGTGGTCTCGTGGCCGGCGACCAGCATGAGCCGGACCATGGCCACCAGGTCCTCGCGGCTGAGCAGGCCGGGCCGCATGTAGTCGGTGACCAGGCGGCTGATCAGGTCGTCCTGGGGGGCGAGGTCCCGCTCGCCGCAGAGCCGGTCGAGGTACTGCGTGGTCGCGATGTAGGAGGCGAACGCCTCCTCGGGAGCTTCCTGGTTGAGCAGCGCGTTGCTGTGCCGCTGGAAGTCCGCCATGTCCTCGCCGGGCACGCCGAAGATGCGTCCGATGACCGCGCAGGGCAGGGGAAGGGCGAAGCTCTGGTAGAGGTCGAAGGGACGCGGCAGGCGCTCGACCTCGTCCAGCAGGGCGTCCACCGTCTGCTGGATCTGGGGACGCATGGCGGCGACGCGGTGGGCGGTGAACTCCACCATGACCATCTTGCGCAGTCGTGAGTGCTCGGGCGGGTCCATCCGCCAGAACGACTGGATGCGGGGCTCCAGCTTCAGCAGCAGGCGGTTGGGGAACCCGGGGTTCTGGTCGTCGACGCTCAGCCTGGAGTCGTTGAGCGCCTGCTTGACGTCGGCGTGGCGGGTGATGAGCCATGCGTATTGGTCGTCTCGCAGCCGGACCTTGCACGGCGGCCCCTGACGCAGCTCGGCCAGGGCGGCCGGCGGCGAGTCGATCGAGGTGCGCGGCAGCGGCCAGTCGAGCACGCGGGTGTCGGTTTCGGTCATGATCTCACTCCCGATAGGAGGATGGTTGTCTCCATCGTGACGAAGGGCCCTGACGTGCCCCTGATCTCGGGCTGACCCCCGTCGCACGCGAAGACGCCGCCCCCGGGGGCGGGGGCGGCGTCGGATCGCGGACCGGTCAGGCGGGCTGTCTGGCCGCCCGCGGCAGCAGCTGGACCAGGAGCGCCACCACGAGGGCGAAGACCACGAGCATGATCATGCTGAGGTCGAACGCCCGCGGGAAGTCGGCTGCCTGCGGCGTGCCGCCGAGCGCTCCGAAGAAGACGATGCCGACGAGCGCGACACCGAGCGCGCCGGCCAGCTCCTGGGCCGTGGACAGCACACCGGAAGCGGCCGCCGCGTGGTGCGGCTGCACCCGCTCCAGCACCGTGGACGACAGCGGCGCCATCACCATGCCCATGCCGAACCCGGCCACCAGCAGCGAAGGCACCAGCCACCAGACCGACCCGGCGACTCCGATGTCACTCGCGGTGAAGCCGAGCACGCCGTACCCGGCGGCGACCAGGAGACCGCCGACGGCGAGCACCTGCTTGCCGAGCTTGGGCACGAGCTGCGGGGCCATCGCCGAGGACAGGAAGAAGCCCACGCCGAGGGCGACGTAGACCAGGCCGGAGCCGAGCGGCGACATCCCCCGGCCCTCCTGCAGGTAGAGCGACAGAACCAGGAAGCAGGAGCCCATCGCGAGGAAGAAGGCCAGCGTGGCGAGCACGCCCACGGTGAAGGCACGCTCACGGAACAGCGACAGGTCGATCAGCGGCGTGCCGCCCTTGTTCGTGAGCCGGCGCTGGTAGGCGGCGAACGCGGCGAGCAGGGGCACCGACACGACCAGGGAGATCACGGCCCACTCCGGCCAGCCCTGCTCACGTCCCTCGACCAGGGGCAGCACAATGGCGACCAGGCCCGCGGTCACGAGCAGGGTGCCCAGGAGGTCCAGCCGCTTGCCGTCGCCCCGGCTCTCGGGCACGGTGCGGCCGGCGAAGGCCAGTCCGAGGACGCCGATCGGGACGTTGATCAGGAAGATGGTCCGCCAGCCCAGGTCGTCGGGGTTGGCCACGATCAGCGCGCCGCCGATGAGCTGGCCGAAGACTCCGGCGAAGCCGTTGGTCAGGCCGTAGGCGTTGAACGCGGCGACGCGGGACTTGCCGGTGTAGACGGTGTTGATGATGCCCAGCACCTGGGGGGTGAGCAGAGCCGCTCCGACGCCCTGGACGACGCGGGCGATGATGAGTTCCTCGGCGTTGGGCGCCAGTCCCGAGGCGAGCGACGCCAGGGTGAACACCGCGAGGCCGATGGTGAAGATCCGCCTGCGTCCGAACTGGTCGCCGAGCCGCCCTGAAGTGATCATCAGTGAGGCGAAGGCGACGCCGTACCCGGCGATCATCAACTGGATCTGGGCAGGGGTGGCGTGAAGTTCGAGCTGGATCGAGGGGATCGCCACATTCAGGATGAAGAAGTCCAGGACGGTGACGAAGGTGCCGGCCAGCACGACAAGCAAGGTGCCCCAAGATGGTGTCGGCTGCTCGGTCGGACTGATCGTCTCGACAGGGTGCGGAGTGACGTCGGTCATGGGTCCGTGCTCCTGGTGGATGAGGATGTTCTACCGGTTGACAACGGTGTCATGAGAGGGCCCTTCGGAAGATCGAGTTCGAGTCGGGCTCGAGTCCGGCCCCAGCGGCGGCACGTCATCGGGTCCGCGGCGAGCGGAGACTCTCCGGGGCCGGCGGTCGCCGTCCGATCCGCGAGTTCCTCATCGTCCGGTTCGCGAGATCTTCGAGGTCTGTGAGGGGCCGGAGGGTCTGTCACCACGGTGACACGCGGAGGGTGTCAGGAGAGACCGCGCTCGACCGCGGCTTGAGCGCGGCTCGAGTTTCCAGGCCTCCCCGGTCGCGGATCCGCGGTCAGCACGGCGTCAGATCGGCGTCAGCTCCACCTGGTCACATGGGATACGGGCGTGGAGCCGGGTCGTCGCACTCCGCCCAGGTCATCCGAAACCTTCCGAAACAGCCCTGGATGGAGATCCATCGTGTCGAACTACACGCCAGCCGTGGCTTCGCTGCTCGCGCTCCCGGGTTCCGAGCGCCGGGACGCGCTGGAGGCGCTGGTGGTGGCGGAGCTGAGGGCCAGTCTGCTGATGGCGGAGACCGAGGAGCTGCCGCTCGACGCGGGGTTCTTCGGCGATCTCGGGTTCACCTCGCTGCGGCTGACCGAGGTCAAGCGGCGGCTGGAGGACGTGCTCGGCTGCGAGATCAGCACCAACGCGCTCTTCAACGAGCCCACCACCAGGCATCTGATCGCTTATCTGGCCGAGCGGCTGCTCCCGTCCGTTGAGCGGGCGCCGGTCTCGCCCGCCGTCCCGGCCGGCCAGGCCGTCGACCGGAGGCTGGCGCGCGAGGCGCTCAGCGACCTGTTCGAGGTATGAGCGCGTGACTCCAGGAAGGGAGCGCGAACAGATGCCGGACACGACTGCCCGGAACGGCACGACGCACGACGAGACCCCGGCGGAGGGCGCTGTGGAGAACACGGCCGAGACGATCGAGCGGCAGCGTGAAACCATCCGCGACCTGCTGCGGGAGAAGTACGAGCCGGTCGCGATCGTGGGCGTCGGCCTGCGCTTCCCCGGCGGCAGCAACACCCCGGACGAGTTCGCGGAGTTCCTGGCCGAGGGCCGCTCCGGCATCGTGCCGTTCCCCGAGGACCGCTGGGACTCCTCGCTGTACGGCAGGCAGGGCGACGAGGAGGAGCCGGGCCGGATCCGCGCCATGGGCGCCGGGCTGCTGGACCGGATCGACCAGTTCGACGCCGCGTTCTTCAACATCTCCCCCAAGGAGGCCCAGTACCTGGATCCGCAGCAGCGGATGCTGATGGAGACCTCCTGGGAGGCGCTGGAGCACGCCAACATCGACCCGACCCCGCTGCGGCACGGCAACGGCGGCGTGTACGTCGGGGCCAGCTCCATCGACTTCGCCTTCGAGCTGGAGGGCGTGCCGTACCGGGACCTGGACGGGCATCTGGCCTCCGGCACGACGTTCTTCCCCATGTCGGGACGGCTGTCGTACTTCCTGGGCTGGCGCGGCCCGTCGATGAGCGTGGACAGCGCGTGCGCGTCCGGGCTGACCGCGCTGCACCTGGCCGTGGAGGGGCTGCGCCGCCGCGAGTGCGACATCGCGCTGGCCGCCGGGGTGAACGCGCTGCACCACCCGCGTACCTCGGTGATCTTCTCGCACGCGAACATGCTGGCCCGCGACGGCCGGTGCAAGACCTTCGACGAGTCGGCCGACGGCTACGCGCGCGCCGAGGGCTGCGCCGTACTGGTGCTCAAACGGCTGTCGGACGCCAAGCGGGACGGCGACCGCGTGCTGGCGCTGGTCCGCGGCACCGCCGTCGGGCAGGACGGCGAGAGCGCCGGGCTGACCGTGCCCAACGGCAACGCGCAGGTCGCGGTCATGCGCACGGCCATCGAGGCGGCCCTGCTCGAACCGGGCGCCATCCAGTACGTCGAGGCGCACGGCACGGGCACCCCGCTCGGCGACCCCATCGAGATGGGCGCGATCGCCGACGTCTTCGCCGACTCCCACACGGCCTTCGACCCGGTGACCGTGGGCTCGGTGAAGACCAACCTCGGGCACATGGAGCCGGTATCCGGGCTGGTCGGCGTGATCAAGACCATGCTGCAGCTGCGCTCGGGCGTCATCTATCCGCACCTGAACTTCACCCGGCCGTCCGGGCGCATCCCCTGGGACAGCTACCCGGTGACCGTC
The DNA here is from genome assembly GCF_040802045.1 of Microbispora sp. NPDC049125. NCBI lineage: Bacteria > Bacillati > Actinomycetota > Actinomycetes > Streptosporangiales > Streptosporangiaceae > Microbispora > Microbispora sp. NPDC049125. Next base: position 114,366 of record NZ_JBEZDW010000025.1, read on the forward strand.
CCCACCGAGTGCCGTCCGTGGGTCGGCGAGATCCGGCGCGGGCTGGTCAACAGCTTCGGCTTCGGCGGCACGATCGCCGCTGCCGTGCTGGAGGAGGCCCCGCCCACCGCGCCGCCGGCCCTGGATCAGGGAGACGAGCACGTGTTCGCGGTGTCGGCGAAGAACCGGCGCGCGCTCAAGGGCGTGCTGGAGCGCTACCGCGACCACCTCGCCGCGCACCCCGATGTGCCGGTCGCCGACCTGTGCCGCACGGCCGGTGTCGGCCGCGCGCACTTCAACCTCCGGGTCGCCGGGGTGGTCGCCGACCACGCCGAGCTGGACGCGCTGCTGGTCAAGCAGCTCGCCCGGCTGGAGCGCGGCGACATCGCGCCGGCCGAGACCAGGAAGGTCGCGTTCCTGTTCACCGGGCAGGGCTCGCAGTATCCGGGGATGGGCGCCACCCTCTATCGGGCGTACGCGGTTTTCCGGGAGCACGTGGACCGGCTCGACGAGCTGTTCGCCCCGCTGATCGGCCGCTCGGTGCGTGCGCTGCTGCTCGGGCGGGCCGACGACGCCGAGGTGATCCATCAGACGCGCTTCACCCAGCCCGCGCTGTTCACGCTGGAGTACGCGCTGGCCCAGCTGTGGCTGTCGTTCGGGGCCCGGCCGTCGGCGCTGATCGGGCACAGCATCGGCGAGGTGGTGGCCGCCACGGTCGCCGGTCTGTTCACCGTCGAGGACGCGGTCACGCTGGTGGCGGCACGGGGCCGGCTGATGCAGTCGGTGACCGCGCCCGGCGGCATGGCGGCGGTGCCCCTTCCGGCCGCCGAGGTGGCCCCGCTGCTGGAGGGGTATCCGGACCTCGCGATCGCGGCGGTCAACTCGCCCAAGCAGTGCGTGATCTCCGGCGGCGACGCGTCGCTGACCGAGGTCTGCGAGCTGCTCTCCGGGCGCGGGCTGCGGGTCACGCGGCTGTCGGTCTCGCACGCGTTCCACTCGCCGCTGATGACCGAGGTGTTCGACGCGTTCCGTGCGGAGCTGGCGGGCATCGCGTTCCACGAGCCGAAGCTGACGCTGGTGTCCAACGTGACCGGCAAGGTCGCCCGGTTCGCCGAGATCTCCACCCCGGAGTACTGGATCAGGCACATCGGCGAGGCCGTGGACTTCGAGGCGGGCATGCGGGTGCTGGAGCGGCGAGGCCGCCACATCTTCGTCGAGATCGGCCCGTCCGCCGCGCTCATCGGCCTGGCCAAGCAGTGCGTCGACCCCGACAGGCACCGCTGGATCGCCAGCCTGAACGCCCGCGACGCCCACGGCGCCACGCTGCGCAAGGCGGTGACGCAGTTCTACCTGGCCGGGGCGACGGTCTCCTGGCAGGGCTTCCACAGCGGCGGGGCCAAGGTGACGCTGCCGACGTACGCCTTCGACCGCAAGCGTTACTGGCTGCCGGTGACCGGGACCGTCTCGTCCGCGGCCCCCGCCGGTCACCCGCTGCTCGGACGCGAGGTGGCCGCGGAGCCAGGGAGCCGCGCGTTCACCACGCGGGTCGCTGGAACGCCCGCCGCGAGCGCCTATCTGGAGCTGATCCTGGCGCTCCAGGATCTGGTGTACGGCGAGACCACCCGCCCGATCCTGGACCTGCGCGTCGTGCCGCGGATCGCCGGGGACGAGGAGATCGAGCTGCGCGTCAGGCTCACCCACCTCGACGACGGCTCGGCCGGCGTCGAGGTCTTCCTCGGCGGTGACGCGTCACCGGTCGCCGAAGCGGTCATCGGGGCGCCGGACCCGCGCGGCGTGGCCGAACCGGGCCCGATGACCCTCGACACGGTCGTCGACGTCCCGGAGGGGACGGACCTGCTGTCCGCCGCGCTGCTGGACGCCGTGTGGTCCGCCCTCGACGACGAGTCGTGGACGCCGGTGCGGTTCGGCGCGGCGCGGCTGCTCAAGAAGCCGCGCGGTGAGCGCCTGCGCGTGGCCGCCCGTACGGTCGCCACCGAGGACGAGCTGCTCGCCGACGTGCTGCTGTACGAGGACGACCGGAAGGTGGCGGAGCTGACGGGGGTGACCCTGCACCGCCCCCTGGAAGGCGGCGGCCACTTCCTGCACCGGCTGCACTGGGTGGAGCGGCCCGCCGTCCCGGCGGACGGGGACAGGCCGAGGCACGTGCTCGTGGTCGGCCGCACGGCGGGCGACCTCGGCGCCGCCGTCGGCCTGCCGATGTCGTTCGCGGCCCGCGCGGCGGAGGCCGGCGACATCCTGCGGGACCAGGCGATCACCGACGTCTGCTGGTTCTGGACGCCGGAGGAGGGCCCGCCCGGCGTGGACCGGCTCCGGGCCGAGAACGAACGGAACTACCGCGACCTGCTCGACCTGCTGGGCACGCTCGACGCGCACGGGTTCGGCAGGGGGCAGCGGCTGTGGCTGGTCACCGAAGGCGCGCAGCGGCTTCCGGGAGACCCGGTGGGGACCGGCGCGGAGCTGGCCGCCTCCACACTGTGGGGCTTCGGCCAGGTGCTGCTCAACGAGCGCCCCGGCTACCGGTCCACGCTGGTCGATCTGCCGCCCGGCGGGTACGCCTCGCTGGGAGCCGAGCTGGCGGCCAGGGACACCGGGGAGTTCCAGGTGGCGTACCGCGACGGCGTGCGCAACGTCAAGCGGCTGCGCCCGCACGAGCACCTGGAAACGGACCGGGCGGTGACGATCGACGGCGGCCACACCTATCTGGTCACCGGCGGGCTCGGCGCGATCGGCCTGCTGACCGCGCACAAGCTGGCCGACCTCGGCGCCCGGCACCTGGTGCTGGTCGGCAGGCAGGGCAGGCCCGCCCCGGACGCCGCCGAGCTGTACGCGCGGCTGGGCGAGCGGGCCGAGGTCACCGTCGTCACCGGCGACCTGGGCGACCCCGGGGACGTGCGCCGGATCTTCGCGGGCCTGCGCGGCGGGCCGCACCCGCTGGGCGGGATCGTGCACGCGGCCGGTGCGCTGGCTGACGCGCCGATCTCGGCGCAGACGTGGGAGAGCATCGACGGGCTGTTCGGGCCCAAGGTGTACGGCTCCTGGCTGCTGCACGAGGCCGCGGCGGACTTCCCCGACCTGGCCTTCTTCGTGGCCCACTCGTCGGCGTCCTCCGTGGTGGGCGGCGCCACGCAGTCCAACTACGCCGCCGCCAACGCCTTCCTCGACCAGCTGTGCCACTGGCGTGCGGCCCAGGGGTTGCCCGCGCTCGCCGTCAACTGGGGCCCCTGGTCGGGGGCCGGCATGTCGGCCCGGCTGAACGAGGAGCAGGCGCGCGCCCTGGACCGGGAGGGCATCAAGTTCTTCACCCCGGCACGGGCGCTGCGCGCCCTGGTCTCGCTGCTCGGCCAGCCGGTCGCGCAGGTCGCGGGTGGCGTGTGCGACTGGGACGCGTTCCTGGCCGCCAAGCCCGTCACCAACGCCCTGTACGAGGAGCTCGGCAGCCGCCGCGAGCAGACGGGTCAGAGCCTTGACCTGGACGCGCTGCTGGCCGCCCCGCGCGCCGAACGGCTGGCCGCGCTGCGCGACCTCGTCCGGCTGCGCGTCGCCAAGGTGCTGCACATCGAGGACGTGGACGACGTCGAGTACACCGACGAGTTCGGCTACCTCGGGCTGAACTCGCTCGGCGCCGTCGAGTTCAAGAACGCGCTGGAGGCCGCGCTCAGGATCCCGCTGGCCGGGTCGGTCGCCTTCGACCATCCGACGGCGGCCCGGCTGAGCGAGTTCCTGGACAACGAGTTGGTCCCGGTCAAGGACGACGAGAGATGAGGCAGTGATGGACCAGTCCTGGACGCTGACGGCCACCTCGGCCAGGCACGCCGCCGGCCGGCCGGACCACCCGGCGATCCTGTGCGAGGACCGTCAGGTCACCTACGCCGAGCTGCACCGCGAGAGCAACCGCACCGCGCACGCGCTGCGCGCCGCGGGCATCGGCGCCGGCCACCGGGTCGCGTACCTGGGAATGGAGTCCGAGCTCTACTACGAGATCGCGCTGGCCTGCGCCAAGGCGGGCGCCGTGCTGGTGCCGGTGAACTGGCGGCTGACCGCCGGGGAGGTCGACCACATCCTGCGCGACGCCGACGCGTCGCTGCTGTTCGTGGAGCGGGAGTACGCGCTGCTCGCCGAGCGGGTCAGGGCGCAGCTCCCCGGGCTGCGGACGGTCGTCGCGGTGGACCAGCCCGACCGGCGCGGCGACGGCCTGCGGAGCTGGAAGGAGGGTCACCCCGACGGCGACCTCGACCCCGGCACGGGGCCCGGCGACCCCGTCGTGCAGATCTACACCAGCGGCACGACCGGCTTCCCCAAGGGCGTCGTGCTGCCCCACCGCAGCTTCTTCACGCTGCCCGCCGCCCAGCGGGAGCACGGTGTGGCCTGGCTCGACTGGTATCCCGACGACCGCAACCTGATCTCGCTGCCCGGCTTCGGCATCGCGGGCATGGCGTGGTTCATGCACGGCTTCAACGCCGGGTGCACCAATGTCGTCATGCGGATGTGGGTCAGCGAGGAGGCCGTACGGGTGATCGAGCATGCCGAGGTCACCACGACGTTCCTGGCGCCCGCCATGCTGCAGATGATGCTGGACGAGCCGGGCGTCACATCGGACACGTTCCGCTCGCTCCGCAAGATCACGTACGGCGCCGCGCCGATCAGCGAGACCCTGCTGAAGACGGCCCTCGAGGTCGTCGGCTGCGAGTTCGCCCAGATCTACGCCAGCACCGAGACCGGCACGTGCGCGGTGTGCCTGCCCCCCGAGGACCACGTGCCGGGCAGCCCCCGGCTCCGCTCGGTCGGCCGGGCCTGTCCCGGACACGAGCTGAAGATCGTCGACAACCTGGGCGCCGAGCTGCCTCCGGGTGAGATCGGGCAGGTCGCGGTGCGGACCCCGGCCCGGATGCTCGGCTACTGGAACCTGCCCGACGCCACCGCCAAGACGCTGATGGGCGAGTGGCTGCTCATGGGCGACGCCGGCTACCTCGACGAGGACGGCTACCTCTACCTGTGCGACCGGATCAACGACACGATCATCCAGGGCGGGCAGAACATCTACCCCGCCGAGATAGAGAAGGCGCTCACCCAGCATCCGGCCGTGGCCGACGCGGCGGTGCTCGGCCTGCCGCACGATCTGTGGGGCGAGGCCGTGCTCGCCTGCCTGGTGCTGCGCGCGAACCACACGGTGACCCCACGCGAGCTGGCGGTGTTCCTGCGCGGCCGGATCGCCGACTACAAGATCCCCACCCAGTGGGAGTTCCTCGACTCCGTCCCACGCAACCCGTCAGGGAAGATCCTGCGCCGGGTGCTGCGTGACGAACGCCTCGCGAAAGGGGCCTGACGATGAGCGAAGCCGAATACGAGGGTGTGCCGGCGGGCGGCGGGCGGCCGGGCCCCTCCCGGGTGGGCCTGCTGCTGCCGACCCGGGAGATGGCCATCCTCGGCAGTTACTCCATGGCGCCGCTGCTCGAACTGGCCAGGCGGGCCGAGACGCTCGGCTTCGACTCGCTGTGGACCGGCGACTCGCTGCTCGCCCGTCCGCGCCTGGACCCGCTCGTGGTGCTCGCCGCCGCGGCCGCGGTCACCGAGCGGATCACGCTGGGCACGGCCGCGCTGATCGGGCCGCTGCGCCACCCGTTGACCACGGCGAGCGCGCTGTCCGCCCTCGACCACGCGGCGGGCGGCGGGCGTCTCACGCTCGGCGTGGGCTCCGGCTTCCCGATCCCCGACAGCGAGGAGGAGTTCGCCGCGGTCGGCGTGCCGTTCACCGGGCGGGCCGGCCGGCTGGACGAGATCGCGTGCCTGTGGAAGCGCGCGTGGAACAGCGGCCGGCCGGACGCGTACACCTCCTTCGCGGGGAAGCTGTGGCAGCAGACCGGCCTGGACCGGCTCGCGCCGCCCGCCACCCCGGGCGGGCCCCCGCTCTGGCTCGCGGGCAGCGACACGCCGAAGGTGCTGGCCAGGGTCGCCGAGCTCTACGACGGCTGGATGCCCTTCCTGCCCGACAGCGCCACGTACGCCCGTGCCTGGCTGCGCATCCGTGAGCTCGCCGGCCAGTGGGGCCGCCCCGACGACGCGATCACGCCCGCGCTGTACGCCACGATCAACGTCAACCCCGACCGCGACAAGGCCCGCCAGGAGCTCGACGAGTACGTGCAGGGCTACTACGGCAGGCCGCTGGAGCTGATGAGCACGATCCAGGCGTACGGGTACGGCAGCGCCGAGGAGTGCGCCGACTGGCTGGGCGGATACATCGAGGCCGGGGCCAGGCACATCGTGGTCCGGATCGGCTCGCTCGACCCCGGCCCGCAACTCGACGAGATCGCGGGCGAACTGCTGCCCGCCGTGAGGAGGATCGGATGAGCTGGTTCCAGCCCACCGAGGTCAGCGCCGAGGCGCCCGTCCGGCTGTTCCTGTTCCCGCACGCGGGCAGCGGCGGCACGATCTACCGCAACTGGCACACCCTGCTGCCGGCCGACTTCGCCCGGCAGATCGTGCAGCTCCCCGGCCGGGAGAAGCGGCGCGGCGAGAGGGCGTTCACCGACATCGAGCCGCTGGTGGAGGCCTTGTACGACGCGCTGCTTGGGGAGCTGGACGACCGGCCCTTCGCCTTCTTCGGGCACTGCCTGGGCGCGCAGCTCGCCTACCGGGTCGCCGTCTGCATGGAGCGCGACGGCGAGACGCCGCCCATCCTCATCGGGGCCTCCGGCTGGGCCCCCGAGGGCTTCCTGCAGAGCACGTACGAGCAGAGCCAGATGCCCGAGCCCGAGCTGATCGAGTGGATGCAGACGCTCGGCTCGTTCCCGGAGGAGGGGTACGGCAACCCCGACGTGGTGGCGATGATCATCCCCGCGCTCCGCGCCGACCTCGCCGTCTGCTCGACGTACGTGGACGACGGAGCCCGGGTCAGCTGCCCCATCGTCTCCTTCAGCGGCAAGGCCGACCCGCTGATGCTCCCCGGCGCGATGGCCTCGTGGACCACCAGGAGCAGCGCCTACCTGGGCAACAGCGAGTTCCCCGGCGACCATTTCTACATCGACGACCCCGGGCACGCCCTCGCCGTCACCTCCGACCTGACCCGCCACATCGAGCGCCGCCTCGCCGCGCGGGCGGCCCGATGACCGGCGGCCCGGCCGTGCGGGCACCGCGATGACCGGGGAGACCACGCTGTCGCCCGCCGACATCATGGCGCAGCTCCCCTTCCCGGCTCATCTCGGCATCCGGCTCGGCGAGGCCACTCCGCGACGGGTCGCCGCCGTGCTCGAATGGGCGCCCCACCTCTGCACGGTGGCCGGCGCCATGCACGGCGGCGCCATCACGTCCCTGGCCGACACGGTGGGCGGCGTCTGCGCCTACCTCAATCTCCCCGCCGGCGCCTCCACCACGACCATCGACCTGGCCGTCAACTTCTTCCACGGCGTACGCGCCGGGGAGGTCCACGCCACCGCCGAGCCCCTGCACGTCGGCGCGACGCTGATCGTCGTCCAGACCACCCTGCGCGACTCCTCCGGCACCCTCCTCGCCCGATCCACCCAGACCCAGGCCGTCCTCCGTCCGAGGGCGTAGGCCGCTCCCGGCCCGGCGGTTATCCTTCTGCAGGACCAGAACGTTGTTCTCTTCGAAGGGTGGCGCCATGTCTGCTGCTGCGGGGTCCGAGCTGAGGTTCGACGGGAAGGTCGCGGTGGTCACCGGGGCGGGGCAGGGGCTCGGCCGGTCGCACGCGCTCCTGCTCGCCCAGCGGGGCGCGAAGGTCGTCGTCAACGACCTGGGCGGCTCCCTCGACGGCAGCGGCGCCTCCTCCGGCCCGGCGGCCGAAGTGGTGGAACTGATCGTCAAGAACGGGGGAGAGGCGGTCGCCAGCACCGACAACGTGGCGACTCCCGAAGGCGCCGAGGCCGTCGTGCAGGCGGCGCTCGACGCCTTCGGCCGGGTCGACGTGCTGGTGAACAACGCCGGCATCCTGCGCGACAGGTCGCTGGGGAAGATGACCGTCGAGGAGTTCGACTCCGTGCTCGCCGTGCACGTCCGCGGCTCGTTCCTGGTCAGCCGGGCGGCGTTCCCGCACATGAAGGAGCAGGCGTACGGCCGGATCGTGAACACGTCCTCGCCCGCCGGCCTGTTCGGCAACTTCGGCCAGGCCAACTACTCCACCGCCAAGATGGGCCTGGTCGGCCTCACCAAGACGCTGGGCATCGAGGGCGCCCGCGCCGGCATCAGGGCCAACGCGATCGCGCCCATCGCCTGGACGCGGATGACGGAGACGCTGCTGCCCGCCGAGTTCGAGGACAAGTTCACGCCCGAGCGTGTCAGCCCCCTGGTGGCGTACCTCGCCCACGAGAGCTGCACCACCAGCGGCGAGGTCTTCTCCGTCGGCGCGGGGCGGGTGGCCCGCGTGTTCGTCGCCGAGGGGCCCGGCTGGCGGACCGACGACCTGACGATCGAGGCGATCGCCGGCAACTGGGACGCGATCATGGCCGAGCAGCCCTACCTCCAGCCCACCGGGCTCGGACAGCAGGCGACGGCGTCCCTGCAGGCCATGCTCTGACGGTCACCGGCTCCGGGCCGGTCCCCGGTACGGCTCAGGCGGTGCCGTGGCGGCGGGGGGCCGGCTCGCGGCCCGGCGGCTGCCTGATCTCGGTGTGGAGCGCCGGGGCCGCAGGGGTCGGCAGGGTGACCGGCTCCTGCGCCAGGTGAAGCTCCTCGCCGTGGTGCGACAAGGTGATCGGCCGGCCGCCCAGCAGCCGGTACGTCGTCGCGCCGGGCGTAACCTCGACCTTCAGCAGCCGCCCGCGGTAGCGCAGCCGGAACGCCAGCCGCGTGATCCCGTCAGGCAGGCGCGGGGCGAAGCACATCCGGCCGCCGCCCGCCCGCATCCCGCCGAAGCCCGCGACCAGGGCGGTCCACGCTCCCGCCAGTGAGGCCATGTGGAGCCCGTCGCGGGTGTTGTGCTCCAAATCGCGCAGGTCCATAAGCGCGGCCTCGCCCAGGTAGGCGTAGGCCAGCTCCAGGTCGCCGACCTCGGCGGCCATCACGGACTGGGTGCACGCCGACAGCGAGGAGTCGCGGACGGTCAGGGCCTCGTAGTAGGCGAAGTCGCGGGCCTTCTGGTCAGGGGTGAACGACTCGCCGCACAGGTGCAGGGCCAGCACGAGGTCGGCCTGCTTGACGACCTGCTTGCGGTAGAGGTCGAAGTAGGGGAAGTGCAGGAGCAGCGGATACTGCTCCGGCCCGGTCCCGGCGAAGTCCCACACCGCGTGGCTGGTGAACCCCTCGCTCTGGGGATGCACCCCGAGCCTGTCGTCGTAGGGGACGAACATGGCGGCGGCCCCGTCACGCCACCTGGCCGTCTCCTCGACGCTCACGCCCAGCTTCTCGGCGAGGTCCGGGTGACGGGTGGCGGTGTCGACGGCGGCCCGCAGGTTCCGCTGGGCCATCAGGTTCGTGTAAACGTTGTTGTCGCTCACCGCGCTGTACTCGTCGGGCCCGGTGACGCCGTCGATGCGGTAGCGCCCCTCGGCGTCGTGGTGCCCGAGCGCGCACCACAGCCGGGCGGTCGAGATGAGCAGCGGCAGGCCCGTCTCCCGTTCGAAGCGGCTGTCCTCGGTGGCGTCGACGTAGCGGGTGACGGCGTCGGCGATGTCCGCGTTGACGTGGAAGGCCGCCGTGCCCGCCGGCCAGTAGCCGGAGCACTCCTCGCCGTTGATGGTCCGCCAGGGGAAGGCCGAGCCGGTGAGCCCGAGCTGGACGGCGCGTTCCTGCGCCAGAGGGCGGATCGACTCCCGCCAGCACAGGGCGTCGGCCGCCGCCTGCGGGTGGGTGTAGGTCAGCACCGGCAGCACGAAGCTCTCGGTGTCCCAGAACGCGTGACCGTCGTATCCGGAGCCGGTCAGGCCCTTGCCGGCGATGGGCCGGCGCTCCAGGCGCGCACCCGCCTGGAGCAGGTGGAACAGCCCGAAGCGGACGGCCTGCTGGATCTCGGCGTCGCCGTCCACCTCCACGTCGGCGCCGGCCCAGAACTCGTCGAGGTAGCGCCGCTGCTCGGCGCACAGGCCGTCCCAGCCCGCGAGGCGGGCGGCCGCCAGCGCGGCCACGACCTGGTCGTGCATGGCGGGCCGGGAGCGCTTGGCCGACCATCCGTAGGCGAAGAACTTGTCCAGGCGCAGCCGTCCCCCGGGGCGCAGGCGGGTCGCCACGGTCACACGGTTGACGTGGCCGCCGCCGTCGGGCTCGACCCGCGTGCCCTCCGGGCCGTCGATCTCGTTGCGCATGCCGGCGGCGACCCGCAGGCGGCTCTGGCGGGTCGAGTGGACCATCACGCCCACCCCGGTCAGCGCGGGGGTGTTCTCCTCAAGGACGAGCGGCTCCTCCAGAGCCGCCGCGGCCCGGGGGTCGGAGGTCATCGAGGGCACCGTCTCGTTGGCCACCAGCTCCGACTGCACGACGATGTTCAGCGGCCGGCCCACCGCCTCCACCTCGTACCGGATCGCGGCGACGGAGCGGTGGGTGAACGACACCAGCCGCGTGGAGGTGACCCGCACCTCCGCTCCCGTCGGGGAGCTCCAGCGGACCCTGCGGACGAGGGTGCCCGCCCGCAGGTCGAGGACCCGCTCGTGGCCGTGCAGCGTGCCGTACCTGACGTCGAACGGCTCGTCGTCCACGAGCAGCCGGATCAGCTTGCCGTTGGTGACGTTGACGATCGTCTGGCCCGACTCAGGATAGCCGTAGCCGCCTTCGGGGTACGGCAGGGGCCGCAGCTCGTAGACGGAGTTCAGGTAGGTGCCGGGCAGCCCGTGCGGCTCGCCCTCGTCGAGGTTGCCCCGCAGGCCGATGTGGCCGTTGGACAGCGCGAACACCGACTCGGTCTGCGCGAGCACATCCGTGTGCAGCCGTGACTCCCGCACCGACCAGGGCGCGACGGTGAAGGCGGGGTGCTGGATCATGGCCGGTCCAGCAGCTCGGCGAGGTCGGTCACCACGACGTCGGCGCCGTGCTCGCGCAGCGCGGCGGCCTGCCCCACCCGGTCCACGCCGACGACCAGGGCGAAGCCTCCGGCGCGGCCGGCCGCGACGCCCGCGAGCGCGTCCTCGAACACCGCCGCCTCCGTGGGCTTCAGCCCGAGCGCCCGCGCGCCCGCGAGGAACATGTCCGGCGCCGGTTTGCCCGCCAGGTCGCGCAGCCGGGCCACCTCGCCGTCGATCCGCGCCTCGAACACGCCGGACAGGCCGGCGGCCTCGAGCACCTTCTCCGTGTTGGCGCTCGACGAGACGACCGCCCTGCGCAGGCCCGCGTCCCGCACCGCCTGGAGGTAGCGCACCGAGCCTTCGAAGACGTCGACACCCTTGTCGTCCAGGATGTGCTGGACGAGGTCGTTCTTCCGGTTGCTCAGCCCGTTGACGGTGAGCGCGCCCGGCGGGTCGTCCGGCGTCCCCTCCGGCAGGTCGACGCCTCGCGAGGCGAGGAACGCCCGTGTCCCGTCGAGCCGCTTCTTGCCGTCGACGAACTCGTCGTAGTCGGCCACGGCGTCGAAGGGGACGAACGGCGTCCCCTCACGCTCGGCCCGGTCGCGCAGGAACTCGTCGAACATCTGCTTCCACGCCGCCGCGTGGACGGTCGCCGTGCGGGTGAGCACGCCGTCCATGTCGAAAAGGCATCCGCGCACCCCGTCGGGTAGGCCGAGCATGAGTCCTCCCCTTCGCGCCGGCGGGTGACGCCCTGCGGGTGACGCCCCTGCCGGCGGCCTCCCGTTGGCGGCGCCGCGGCGCGCCACACCCGCATCCGTACCCCCTTCCGGCGCGGGATGCGCATTTACCGGCTTTTGCTGAATTAAACGAAAGATTGTCTCATTCCGATAAAAGGTCTTCCTTGCCCCGGCGGCGGAGATGTACGGTCGCGCCAATCACTTCGACGCGGAGGCGCTGTGAAGCGGACCACGAGCCGGCCCGAGGACGCGCATCAGGCAGCTCTTCTGCGGCTGCTGCGCGACGGGGGCCGGTCACGGGCCGAGCTCGCCGACGTGGTCGACCTGTCCCGCTCCAAGCTCAACGTCGAGCTGGACCGGCTCGTCGAGCTGGGCCTGGCCGAGCAGGACGGCCTGGCGGCCTCACGCGGAGGCCGGCGGTCGAGCCGGGTGCGGCTGTCACCGATGACCCGGTTCGCCGGGATCGACATCGGGGCGACCTCGATCGACGTCGCGGTGACGAACGGCGAGCTGGAGGTGCTGGGGCACCTCAGCGAGGAGTGCGACATCCGGGAGGGCCCCGCCGTGGTGCTCGACCAGGCGTTGAACCTGGTCGGCCGGCTCCGGCAGGACGGGGTGTTCACCGAGCTCAACGGGGTCGGCATCGGCCTGCCCGGCCCGGTGAGCTTCGCGGAGGGCGTGCCGGTCGTGCCGCCGATCATGCCGGGCTGGGACCGCTACCCGGTGCGGGAGACGATCAGCCAGGAGCTCGGCTGCCTGGCCATGGTGGACAACGACGTCAACATCATGGCCCTCGGGGAGCTGCACGCCGGCCTCGCGCGGCACGTGGAGGACTTCCTGCTCGTGAAGATCGGCACCGGCATCGGCTGCGGCATCGTGGTCGACGGGAAGATCTACCGGGGGGTGTCGGGCAGCGCCGGCGACATCGGCCACATCCGCGTCGACGACCTGGGGCCGGTATGCGCCTGCGGCAACTCCGGCTGCCTGGAGGCGTACTTCGGCGGAGCCGCTCTGGCCCGCGAGGCCGCCGCCGTGGCACGTTCCGGAGGGTCGCCGTACCTGGCGGAGCGGCTCGCGGCCACCGGCGTGGTCACCGCGCAGGACGTCGCGGCCGCCGCGGCCCAGGGCGACGCGGGCGCGATCGGTCTCATCCGTGACGGCGGCCGGCGGGTGGGCCAGGTGCTCGCCAGCCTGGTCAGCTTCTTCAACCCCGGGCTTGTGATCATCGGGGGCGGCGTGGCCAGGCTGGGCCACATCCTGCTCGCCGAGATCAGGAGCGTCGTCTACCGCAGGTCGCTGCCGCTGGCCACCGGCAACCTCCCCATCGTCTTGTCCGAGATGGGGGAGACGGCCGGGGTCATCGGGGCCGTACGGCTGATCAGCGACCACGTCTACTCCGCCTAGCCAGGGACACGTAGCCACCAGGAGGCCCCATGGGCGAGGAGCACCCTCTGCTGCTGATGAGAGGGATCGTCAAGCAGTTCCCCGGCGTGCGCGCGCTGGACGGCGTCGACCTGGAGGTCAGGGCCGGCGAGGTGCACTGCCTGCTCGGGCAGAACGGCGCCGGGAAGTCGACGCTCATCAAGATCCTTTCGGGTGCTCAGCAGCCGGACGCGGGCGAGGTGCTGCTCGCCGGCGAGCCCGTACGGCTGGACACGCCCACGTCCGCCATGCGCCGCGGCATCGCCACCATCTACCAGGAGCTCGACCTGGTCGACGGGCTGAGCGTGGCGGAGAACATCTTCCTCGGCCACGAACGGGCCTCGCTCGGGTTCACCCGGCGGGCCGAGGGCAACCGGGCGGCCGGCGAGCTGCTGCGCCGTCTCGGCCACGGCGAGATCCGGCCCGGCACGGAGGTCGGCCGCCTGTCCCCGGCGGGCAAGCAGATCGTCAGCATGGCCCGGGCGCTGTCCCACGAGGCCCAGCTGATCGTCATGGACGAGCCGTCGGCGGCCCTCGCGCACGACGAGGTGGCCAACCTGTTCCGGGTCATCCGGGACCTCACCTCACAGGGCGTCGCCGTCGTCTACATCTCCCATCGGCTGGAGGAGATCCGCGAGATCGGCGATCGGGTCACGGTGCTCAAGGACGGCCGGACGGTCGCGGTCGGGCTGCCGGCCAAGGAGACGCCGACCTCGCAGATCGTGTCGCTGATGACCGGCCGCAACGTCGAGTACGTGTTCCCCCCACGCCCGGACGCGGACGCGCTGGACGGCGCACCCGAGGTGCTGCGCGTGGAGAACCTGACGCTGCCGGGCCACTTCAGGGACGTGTCGTTCAGTGTGCGGGCCGGAGAGATCGTGGGCCTGGCCGGCCTGGTCGGCTCCGGCCGTTCGGAGATCGTCGAGGCGATCTACGGGGCGCGGCGGGCCGGCGGCCGCGTGGTGCTCGACGGGAAGCCGGTGCGGCCGGGCAGCACGACCCGGGCCGTACGGCTCGGCATGGGGCTCGCCCCCGAGGAGCGCAAGGCGCAGGCCCTGCTCCTCGACCAGAGCGTCAGCCGCAACATCACCCTCGCCAGCCTGAGCCGGTACGCCCGCTTCGGCTGGCTCGACCGCGGCGGGGAGAGCGCGGAGGCCCTTCGGCTGGTGCGGGCCCTCGACATCCGGCCGCCCGACCCGCGCAGGGCGATCCGTACGCTGTCCGGCGGCAACCAGCAGAAGGCCGTGCTCGGCCGCTGGCTCGTCGAGGGACGCAAGCTGCTCCTCCTCGACGAGCCCACGCGCGGTGTCGACGTCGGGGCGAGGGCCGAACTGTACGCGCTGATCCGCAAGCTCGCCGACGACGGGATCGGCGTGCTGCTGGTCTCCAGCGAGGTTCCCGAGGTGCTCGGCCTGGCCGACCGCGTTCTGGTCGTACGGGAGGGCCGGATCGTGCACGAGGCGCGGGCCGGCGACCTCGACGAGCACCGCGTGCTCGACCTCGTCATGGTCTCCGGGGCCATGACGCAGGAGGACATGGCCTCAGAGGATGTGGCCTCCGAGGATGTGGCCTCCGCAGACGTGGCTTCCGCAGACGTGGCCTCCGGGGATGTGGCCTCCGGTGGCCTGGCTCCCGATGGTGCGGTGTCCGAACCGCCCGGCGAGCCCCCTTCACCTGTCCGGAGCGTTCCGCGCTCCCGTCCCTCCACAGGAGCGTCCAATGACTGAGGTCGATCCGGTGCGTACGGCCCCTGCCGGCGAGCGCGCGGAGGCTGCGCCCAGCGTCAGGGGCGGCCTCGGCCGCCTCGGCGAGGTGCGGCATCTCGGGCTGGTCGTGGCACTGGTCCTGCTCGCGATCGTGGGCCTGGTCACCAGGCCGGAGAACTTCGCGACGTCGTCCAACCTGGTGAGCATCCTCGCCCTGGCCTCGACCATCGGGGTCATCACGGTCGGCATGACCTTCGTGATCATCGGGGGAGGCATCGACCTGTCGGTCGGCGCGGTGATGGCGCTGGCCTCGGTCTGGGCGACGACCCTGGCCACCCAGGCGTACGGGCCGGTGGTGATGGTGATCTGCGCCGTCCTGGTCGGCACGGGGGCGGGGCTGGTCAGCGGCTTCCTGATCTCGTACGGCCGGATGGTGCCGTTCATCGCCACCCTCGCCATGCTGGTGGCGGCCCGGGGCCTGGCGCAGCGGATGTCCAACCAGCGCACGCAACTCGTGCAGCCGGACAACGACGCCATCGTCGGCCTGTCCACGACGCGGGTGCTGGGGCTTCCGCTGCTGGTCTACATCTTCGCGCTGGTGGTGGCGATCGGCTGGGTGGTGCTCAACCGCACGACGTTCGGCCGGCGGACCTACGCGGTGGGCGGCAACCCCGAGGCCGCCCGGCTGGCCGGTATCGACGTGCGTAAGCACACGATGATGCTGTACGCGCTGTCGGGCCTGTGCTGCGGGATCGCCGCCGTCATCATCATGGCCAGGACCACCACCGGCTCCTCCACGCACGGCGACCTCTACGAGCTCGACGCCATCGCCGCGGTCATCATCGGCGGCACGCTCCTGACCGGCGGGCGCGGCACGATCCTCGGCTCGATCCTCGGCCTGCTCATCTTCACCGTGATCACGAACCTGTTCATCCTGAACGGGCTGAACACCAGCGACCAGCTCGTCGCCAAGGGCCTGATCATCGTGATCGCGGTGCTGCTGCAGCGACGGAGCCTGCGAACTTCGACCTGACCGTCGTCCGCAGATCTCTCTCACATTCCCCATATTCGCTGCCCAGGTTCGCGGTCTCCCGGTCGCGATCCCGGCCTTCTGCGCTCTTCCCCACCCCCCAACACAGTTTCACCCATGCAAAGGGAGAACGTTATGACGAACATTTCAGGCCGCCGGGGCTTCCTCCTCGGCGGAGCCGTCCTAGGCGCCGGTGCCCTCGTCACCGCGTGCACCGGCAACGAGCCGGCCGCCCAGTCCACGGCGTCCGCCCCCGCCCAGGCCGCCGCGACCGGGGGCAACGACCAGCCCGGCACCAAGGTCACCATCGGGTTCTCCGCGCCGGCGGCCGACCACGGCTGGATCGCCGCCATCGCCAAGAACGCTCAGGACGCCGCGAAGCAGTACTCCGATGTGGAGTTCAAGCCGGTCGAGCCGACCAACGACATCAACCAGCAGATCTCGGCGGTGGAGTCGCTCATCCAGGCGAAGGTCAACGTTCTGGTGATTTTGCCGAACGACGGTGAGCAGCTGAACCAGGTGGCGCGGCAGGCGATGGACGCGGGTATCCCGGTCATCAACCTCGACCGGGTCTTCCCCGACAAGCTGTCGTACCGGACCTGGATCGGTGGCGACAACTACGGCATGGGTGTGGCCGCCGGTCACTACATCGGCAA
>NZ_JBEZDW010000026.1:0-126454 GCF_040802045.1 Microbispora sp. NPDC049125
CTGCGTGAGCCGGTGGCCTTCGAGCAGACGGTACGGGTGCTGGCCGAGCAGGGACATACCGCCTTCATCGAGATGAGCCCGCATCCGGTGCTGACCATGGCCGTCCAGGAAACCCTCGACGCCCACCACCCAGAAGACACCAACGACATAACGCCCACGGAAGCGCAGGCACCAGCGACGGTGGTGGTCGGTTCGCTACGCCGCGACGACGGGGGGCCGGACCGGTTCCTCACCTCCCTCGCCGAGGCCCACGTCCAAGGCATCGAGGTCGACTGGACCGGCCTGTTCCCCGGCGGCCGCCGGGTCGAGCTGCCCACCTACGCCTTCCAGCGGGAGCACTACTGGCTCCAGCCCTTCGCCGGCTGGTTCGTGGACGTCGCGTCCGCCGGGCTCGGGCAGGCCGGGCACCCGCTGCTCGGCGCCGCCGTCCCCATCGCGGGCGACGACGGGTTCCTGTTCACCGGCAGGCTGTCGCTCAAGACCCACCCCTGGCTGGCCGACCACGCCGTCATGGGATCGGTGATCCTGCCCGGCACGGCCTTCGTCGAGCTGGCGATCAGGGCCGGAGACGAGGTCGGCTGCGACCTGCTTGAGGAGCTCACACTCCAGGCACCCCTCGTGCTCCCGGCGGACGACGGCGTCCAGCTTCAGCTCTGGCTGGGCCCGCCCGGCGACTCGGCCCGCCGTACCCTCACGATCTACTCACGCTCCGAAGGCGACCCCGACGCCCCGTGGACCCACCACGGCACCGGCGTGCTTGCCACGTCATCCGGCGCCGCGTCCTTCGACCTGTCGTCATGGCCGCCGCCCGACGCCGCCGAGCTGCCGATGGACGGCGTCTACGAGCGGCTGGCGGACCTGGGCTTCGGTTACGGCCCCCTGTTCAGCGGGCTCACGGCGGCCTGGCGGCGCGGCGACGAGGTCTTCGCCGAGGTGACGCTGCCCGAAGGAACGGACGTGACGGGTTTCGGCCTGCACCCGGCGCTCCTCGACGCCGCCCTGCACGCCATCAGCCTCGGCGACTTCGTGACCGGTGACGCCCAGGGCCTGCTGCCGTTCTCCTGGAGCGGCGTCTCGCTGCTGGCCGGCGGCGCGGCCGCCGCACGCGTACGGCTCGCGCCCGGCGACTCGGGCGGCGTCACGATCGAGCTGGCCGACTCCACCGGCAGGCCCGTCGCGTCGGTGGAGAGCCTCGCGCTGCGGGCCGTCTCCCTCGACCGGCTCGCGGGCGCACGCCGCGCCCACCACGAGTCGCTCTTCGGCGTGGAGTGGGCACCCGTCCCCGTCGGCCCCGCCGCCGATCCCGCAGCAGAGCGCGTCGCCTGGGCGACGATGGACGAGGCGCGCACCGCGGAGACATGCCCGCCCGTGGTCGTCGCCCACCTGACCCCGGACGCGGAGGGCGCCGGGGACACCGCGACGGCGGCACGCGACCTGCTGCGCCGCACTCTCACCCTCGTTCAGGAATGGCTGGCCGACGAGCGGTATGCGGACTCCCGCCTGGTCCTCGTGACGAGGGGGGCCGTCGCCGCCGCTCCGGGTGAGGACGTGGCCGACCTCGCGGGGGCCTCCGTATGGGGCCTGATCAGGTCGGCCCAGTCGGAGAACCCCGGCCGGTTCGTCCTCGTGGACCTGGATCCGGCCGCCGATCGACACACGGACCGGCACGCCGCCGACGCCGAGGCGCTCGCGACGGCCCTCGCCGGAGGCGAACAGCAGGTCGCCGTTCGGGGCGGCGCGCTGCGCGCACCCCGGCTCGTCAGGGCCGCCACAGCCGACGCCGTCGAGCCCCTCCGGCTCGACCCCGAAGGCACGGTCCTCGTCACCGGTGCGACGGGCGCGCTGGGCGGGCTGTTCGCCCGCCACCTCGTCACCCGGTACGGCGTGCGCCATCTGCTCCTCACCAGCCGCCGGGGCCTGGCCGCCGAAGGCGCGGCTGAGCTTCTGGAGGAGCTGACGGAGCTGGGGGCGACCGTCACGGTCGCCGCCTGTGACGCCGCCGACCGTGACGCGCTGGCCGCCCTGCTCGCCGGGATCCCCGGCGCCCACCCGCTCACCGCCGTGGTCCACGCGGCAGGAGTCCTGGACGACGGCGTCATCCCGGCTCTCACCCCCGAGCGCCTGGACGCCGTACTCAAACCGAAGATCGACGCCGCGGTCAACCTGCACGAGCTCACCGCTGACCTGGCCGCCTTCGTCCTGTTCTCCTCCGCCGCGGGCACGTTCGGCAACCCGGGCCAGTCCAACTACGCGGCGGCCAACGCCTTCCTCGACGCGCTCGCGTCGCACCGGCGCGCCGCCGGGCTGCCCGCCCAGTCCCTCGCGTGGGGCCTGTGGGCCCAGGGCAGCGGCATGACGGGCCACCTCGCGGAGGCCGACCTCGTCCGGATGAGCCGCTCCGGGGTGGGCGCGCTGTCGGACGACGAGGGCCTCGCCCTGTTCGACGCGGCCGTCACGGTGGACCACGCCGTCCTGCTGCCGATCAAGCTGAACCTCGGCACGCTCAACGCGCACGCCGCATCCGGGATGATCCCGCCGCTGCTGCGCGGGCTGGTCCGGGCTCCGCTCCGCCGGACCGTCGAGGCCGCGGGCACGCCCGACGCCTCGCTGCTCACACAGAGCCTGGCCGGGCTGTCCCGCGCCGAGCGGGACAAGGCGCTGCTCGACCTGGTGCGCGGCCAGACCGCGGTCGTCCTCGGATACGGCTCGCCGGAGGCGGTCGAGCCGGGCAGGGCGTTCAAGGAGCTCGGCATCGACTCCCTCACCGCGGTCGAGCTGCGCAACCGGCTCAAGGCCGTGACCGGGCTCCGGCTGCCCGCCACTCTCGTCTTCGACTACCCCTCGCCGTCGGCCATCGCCGCCCATCTCGGCGCCGAGCTGTCGGGCGTACAGGCGCCGAAGGCGGCGACCGCCACCGTGGGAGCGACCGGCGACCCCATCGCGATCGTGGCGATGAGCTGCCGCTACCCGGGCGGGGCCACCAGCCCCGAGGCCCTGTGGCGGCTGGTCGCCGAGGAACGCGACACGATGTCGGCCTTCCCCGGCGACCGGGGCTGGGATGTCGCGGGCATGTACTCGCCCGACCCCGACCAGCCCGGCAGCTTCTACGCGCTCGAAGGCTCCTTCGTGTACGACGCGGCCGACTTCGACGCCGCCTTCTTCGGGATCTCGCCGCGTGAGGCGCTGGCGATGGACCCGCAGCAGCGGTTGCTGCTGGAGACCTCCTGGGAGGCGTTCGAGCGCGCGGGAATCGATCCCTCGACGGTCCGGGGCAGCCAGACCGGTGTCTTCGCCGGCGTGATGTACCACGATTACGCGACCAGGCTGTTCGCTCTTCCCGAGGGAGTCGAGGGTTACCTCGGCACGGGGAACTCCGGCAGCGTCGCCTCGGGCAGGATCGCCTACACCTTCGGTCTCGAAGGCCCGGCCGTGACGGTCGACACCGCGTGCTCCTCGTCGCTGGTCGCCCTGCATCTGGCGGCCCAGGCGCTCAGGCAGGGGGAATGCTCCCTCGCCCTGGCGGGTGGCGTCACGGTGATGTCCACGCCGAGCGTGTTCGCCGAGTTCTCCCGCCAGCGCGGCCTCTCCTTCGACGGCCGCTGCAAGTCCTTCGCCGCCGCCGCCGACGGCACCGGCTGGGGTGAGGGCGCCGGCATGCTCCTGCTGGAGCGGCTGTCGGACGCGCGCCGCAACGGCCATCCGGTCCTGGCGGTCCTGCGCGGCAGCGCGGTCAACCAGGACGGCGCCAGCAACGGCCTCACCGCCCCCAACGGCCCGTCCCAGCAGCGGGTCATCCGCCAGGCCCTGGCCAACGCCCGGCTGACGGCGGCCGAGGTGGACGCCGTCGAGGCGCACGGCACGGGCACCGTGCTCGGCGACCCGATCGAGGCGCAGGCGCTTCTCGCGACGTACGGCCAGGACCGGGACGAGCCGCTCTACCTCGGCTCCGTCAAGTCCAACCTCGGCCACACCCAGGCCGCGGCGGGCGTGGCGGGCGTGATCAAGCTGGTCATGGCGATGCGGCACGGCGTGCTGCCCAAGACGCTGCATGTGGACGAGCCGACCCCGCACGTGGACTGGTCGGCGGGTGCGGTGGAACTGCTGACCGAGCAGATCGCCTGGCCGGAGACCGGCCGTCCGCGCCGGGCCGCCGTGTCGTCCTTCGGCATCAGCGGCACCAACGCCCACGCCATCCTGGAGCAGGCCCCGCCGGGCGGCGAGGCCGTCCCCGAGCCCGTGGACGGGCCGCTCGCGCCGTGGGTGCTGTCGGCCGCCTCCGAGCGGGCGCTCCAGGAGCAGGCCGTACGGCTTCGCGAGCGGCTCGCCGCGGACGCGGAGTGGCGTCCGGCCGACGTCGCCTACTCCCTGGCCGCGACCAGGTCCGCGCTGCGGCACCGGGCCGCGGTCGCGGGCAGGGACGTCCCGGAGTTGCTGGCCGGGCTCGACGCGCTCGCGACCGGCCAGGACGCCCCCGGCCTGTTCCAGGGAACGGGGACGGCCGGCAAGGTGGCGTTCCTGTTCACCGGTCAGGGGTCCCAGCGGGCCGGGATGGGCCAGGAGCTGTACGAGGCGTTCCCTGCCTTCGCTGAGGCGTATGACCGGGTGTGTGCTCATCTGCCCGCCATCGATGGTGAGCTGCTGGATCGTACGGAGTTCACCCAGCCCGCTCTGTTCGCGATCGAGGTGGCGTTGTTCCGCCTGGTGGAGTCGTGGGGCATCGTGCCGGACTTCCTGGCCGGGCACTCCATCGGGGAGATCGCCGCCGCGCACGTGGCTGGCGTTCTGTCCCTGGAGGACGCCTGCACCCTGGTCACCGAACGGGGCCGTCTCATGCAGGCCCTTCCGGAAGGTGGGGCGATGATCGCGATCCAGGCTTCGGAAGAGGAGGTCCTGCCCCACCTCACCGACCGGGTGAGCGTCGCCGCGATCAACGGCCCTTCGTCGGTCGTCGTGGCCGGGGACGCAGACGCGGTCGACGCCGTGGTCGCGCAATTCCCCGACCGCAAGTCCAAGCGGCTGAAGGTCAGCCACGCCTTCCACTCACCGCTGATGGACCCGATGCTGGAGGACTTCCGCCGGGTCGCCGAATCCCTCACCTACAACCCTCCCCGGATCCCGATCACGTTCGGCCACGACGCGGACTACTGGGTGGCCCACGTCCGTCAGCCGGTCCGGTTCCTGGACACCATGCGGACGCTGGAAGCCGAAGGAGTACGGGTCTTCCTGGAGCTCGGGCCTGACGCCGTACTGACCGCGATGGGCCAGGACTGTGCCAAGGGCACCTTCATCCCGGCGCTCCGCAGCGGCAGAGCCGAGCCGGAGACCGTCATGTCGGCGCTGGCGGGGCTCCACGTCAACGGCGTCACCCTCGACTGGGAGCGGATCCTGCCCGGCGCGCGCCGTGTGGACCTGCCCACCTACGCCTTCCAGCGCAGCCGCTACTGGATGGAGTCGCCGATCACCGCTGCCGACCTCGCCGGCGCTCCGGCACTGGTGGACGGCGGCTTCTGGGAGGCGGTCGAGCGGGAGGACCTGGAGGCGCTGGCCGGCACGCTGAACGTGGCGGACGACGCCGCGCTCCGCACGGTCCTGCCCGCCCTCGCCTCCTGGTACCGGGACCGCCGCGACCGGTCCGGCCTCGACGCTCCGCGTCACCGGGTCACCTGGGCCCCGCTTTCCGCGACGTCCCCGGAGGAGGCCGTGGACGGGCTCCCGGGCACCTGGCTGGTGGTCGCCCCCGCCGCGCACGCCGACGACGAACTCGTCGAAGGCTGCGTACGGACGCTGAACGAGCGGGGCGCCACCGCCGTCGGGATCGTGCTGGACGAGACCGACACCGACCGGGCGCGGCTGGCCGACGGGCTCGGGCAGATGCTGTCCGGTCCGGTCGCCGGAGTCGTGTCGCTGCTCGCCCTGGAGACGGGGGAGCACACGGCCAGGCCCGGGCTCCGGCTCGGGTTCGTCCAGACGCTGGCCTTGGCGCAGGCGCTCGGCGACGCCGGGATCCAGGCACCGGTGTGGGCGGTGACCAGGGGAGCCGTCGCCGCCGCCCGCGCCGACGCTCCGGGCGACCCCGCCCAGGCCCAGGTGTGGGGATTGGGCGAGCACCTCGCGGGCCTGATCGACCTGCCGCACGCCTCCGCCCCGGACGTCCCGGCGGAGGAGGCTTCCGGCTCGCGGGTCCTGACCCTCCTGGCCGGCGTGCTCGGCGGGGCGGCGGACACCTCGGCGAGTGGCCCCGCCACCACGACCGCACCGACCGCACCGGCCGTACGGGGCGGCGGATCGCCCGCCCGGGCGCTGGCCGTACGGGACGGCGGATCGCCCGCCCGGGCGCTGGCCGTACGGGACGGCGGTCTGCTCGCGCGGCGGCTGGCCCCCGCGCCGGCGGCGGGCGCGGCCGCCTGGCGGCCGAGCGGCACGGTCCTCGTCAACGACGACACCGGCGAGCTCGGCGCGCACGTCGCGCGCTGGCTGGCCACGGCCGGCGCGGAGCGTGTCGTCCTGGCCGGCGCCACGGCGACCGACGGCGCCGTGCTGGAGGCGGAGCTAGCGGCGGCCAACGTCAAGCTGAAGGTCGCCGCCTTCGACCCGGCGGACCGGCAGGCCTGGGCCACCCTGGTGAGCGAGCAGGGCCCGTTCAGTGCCGCTTTCCACTTGTCGGGCCCGGACGACCCCACGGCCCCCGACGCGCTCGCCGCGAAGCTCATCGGCGCCACCGTCCTCGACGAGCTGCTCGGCGATACCGCCGGGGCCGCCGGGGCCGGGGATGCTCCGGCGGACGCGGGGATGCTCGTGCTCGCGTCCTCGCACGGCGGCGTCGCTGACGCCTTCTTCGACGCGACGGCGCGCCGCCGCATGGCGCGCGGGCTGCCGGCGCTGGCGGTGTCCTTCGACCCCTGTACGGCGAGTCAGGCGACGGCCGCACTGCGGCAGGCACTCGGCGAGGACGACACCTCGATCGTCATCGGCGCGGCCTCCGCCACCCCACCGGCGACCTCCCAGAGCCCGACAGGCACCGGGGCTCCGGCCGGGACGTCCGGGACCGCCGAGGAGCCGGGGAACCACCGCGCGCTGTCCGACCGGCTGGCAGCCGCCTCGGCGGACGAACGCCGGACGATCCTGCTGGATCTGGTCACCTCCCAGGTCGCCGCAGCCCTCGGCTACCACTCGCCGGCCGAGATCGAACCGGAGCGCGAGCTGCTTGAGCTGGGCTTCGCCTCCCTGTCGGCCGTCGAGCTGCGCACCCGGCTCAACGTCAGGACCGGGCTCGACCTGCCCACCGCCCTGGTGTACGAGTACCCGACACCCGCCGCCATCGCCGAGCTGCTGGACGCAGAGCTGGTCGGCACCGTGACCGGGGCGTCCCCGAGCACCCTCGCCACGCTCCTGCGGCACGCCACGGCGGCGGGCCGGGCAGAAGGGTTCCTCGGCATGCTGATGACCGCCTCGGAGTTCCGCCCGGCCTCGGCCGACCCCAGCGACCTCGAAGTCGCGCCGGTCACCCTGGCCCGTGGCGGGGCGCGGCCCGCGATCATCGCGATTCCCTCGCTGACCGCCATCTCCGGGCCTCACCAGTACGCGAGATTCGCCGCCGCCTTCCGGGGCGGGCGCCAGGTGACGGCGCTGCCGCTGCCCGGCTTCGGCGACGGCCGCCCCCTGCCCGCCACCGCCGCGGCGGTCGTGGACATGCTCGCCGCGGCGGCCGGGGACGGCGGTCCCGCCGTGCTGCTCGGCCACTCCTCGGGCGGCGTGCTGGCCCACGCCGTGGCGGCCCGGCTGGAGGCGGAGAACCGGCCGGTCGCCGGGGTCGTGCTGCTCGACACCTACGAGCCGGGCGCGCTGGGCGGGCTCCTGCCCACCCTGATGGCCGGGCTGCTCGAACGCGCCGACGTGGGAGCCCCGCTGGACGACGAGCGGCTCACCGCCATGGGCGCCTACCTCCGCCTGTTCGCGGACTGGACACCCGAACCGATCTCCGCCCCCACCCTCCTGGTCGGGGCGGCCGAACCCATGGAAGGCCGGAAGGCCGGATGGAGGATGCCCCACGCCGGAGCCGAGGTCCCTGGAAACCACTTCACGTTGATGGAGGACAACGCGGAGAAGACAGCGGCAGCCGTCGAGGAATGGCTGTCGGGCATTTCTTCAGATGGGAGGAACTCATGACGACGTCAATGGAATCGCCGTCACTGAAAAGCGTGGTCCATGACCACCGTCACCCGGTCGCACGCCTTTCCGGGTTGCTGGACGCCGATTCCGTCACGCCTCTGCACGCACCCGACGACAGCGGGGTGCTCGCGGTCAGCGGCCGTGTGGACGGCGACCCGGTCGTCGCCTTCTGCACCGACGCCACGAAGATGGGCGGCGCGATCGGCGCCGACAGCACCGCCCACATCGTCCACGCCATCGACCTCGCCGCCCGCGAACGGTGCCCCGTCATCGGGCTGTGGCACTCGGGCGGGGCCAAACTGGCCGACGGCGTGGAGTCCATGGACGGCGTCGGGCGCATGTTCGCCGCCATGACGAGGGCGTCGGGACGCATCCCGCAGATCTCGGTGGTGCTCGGGCCGGCCGCGGGCGCCGCCGCGTACGGCCCGGCGCTGACCGACCTGGTCGTCATGGCCCCCGAAGGGCGGGCCTTCGTGACGGGCCCCGAGGTCGTACGGAGCGTCACCGGCGAGCAGATCGACATGGAGGGGCTCGGCGGCCCCGAGACGCACGGGCGCAAGTCCGGAGTCGCGCACGTCGTGGCCGATTCGGAGGCGGACGCGTACGCCAGGACCCGCAGGATCACCACGCTTCTCACGCGGCAGGGTCGTTTCGACCCGGAGTCCGTCCACGAGGAGCGGGCCCTGCGGCAGCTCCTGCCCGACAGGCCGCGCCGGGCGTACGACGTGCGGCCGCTGGTGAAGGAGCTCCTCGACGACGGAGCGTTCGAGGAGCTGCAGGCGCGCTGGGCGCCGAACATGGTCATCGGGCTGGGCCGCCTGGCCGGCCACACGGTCGGCGTCCTCGCCAACAACCCGATCCGCATGGGCGGCTGCCTGGATTCGCTCAGCGCCGAGAAGGCGTCGCGGTTCGTCAGGATGTGCGACGCGCTGGGCGTGCCCCTCGTCGTCGTCGTGGACGTCCCCGGCTACCTGCCCGGAGTCAGCCAGGAATGGTCGGGCGTGATCAGGCGTGGCGCCAAGCTGCTCCACGCCTTCGGCGAGGCCGTCGTGCCGAGGGTCACCCTCGTGACCCGCAAGTCGTACGGCGGCGCCTACATCGCGATGAACTCGCGCTCGCTCGGCGCGACCGCCGTCTTCGCCTGGCCGGAGGCGGAGGTGGCGGTGATGGGCGCCGAGTCGGCCGTACGGATCCTGCACAGGAAGAAGCTGGCGGCCGTGCCGGAGGCGGAGCGGCCTGGCCTCACCCTCCGGCTCGTCGCCGAGCAGGAGCGCCTGGCGGGCGGTGTCAGCCGGGCCCTCGCCATCGGCGTGGTCGACGAGGTCATCGACCCGGCGCACACCCGCTACCGGCTGGCCGAGGCACTGGCCTCCGCGCCGGCCATCCGCGGCCATCACGGAAACATCCCGCTCTGACCGAAGGAGGAGATCATGACGAACACCAACGACGACTCCCTGTGGGTCCGCAGGTTCCACCAGACGCCGCGAAGCGACGTCAGGTTGGTCTGTTTTCCGCACGCCGGCGGCTCGGCGAGCTTCTATCACCCCGTTTCCGAGGCGTTGTCCGGCACGGTGGAGGTGCTGGCCCTGCAGTATCCGGGCCGTCAGGACAGGCGCGCCGACCCGTGCGTGGACGACATCGCCGACCTTGCCGACCAGATCCACGAGGCGCTGTGGCCCTGGGCGGACCGCCCGCTGGCGTTCTTCGGGCACAGCATGGGCGCGATCCTGGCGTTCGAGGTGGCGCGCCGTTTCGAGTGGCACGACCGCACCGAGATGATCCGGATCTTCGCCTCGGGGCGGCGCTCGCCGTCGTCCCATCGGGTGGAGTCGGTGCACCGGCGCAGTGACAGCGGCATCGTGTCCGAGTTGCAGTCGCTCAGCGGAACCGATTCGCGGCTCCTGGGCGACCCGGAGCTGCTCAGCATGATCCTTCCCGCGATCCGCAGCGACTATAAGGCGATCGAGACCTACCGCTGCGCTCCGGGGGCCACCGTGAACTGCCCGATCGACGTGTTCGTCGGGGACGACGACCCCAAGACCACGTTGGACGAGGCACGTGCCTGGGCGGCGCACACGACCGCCGATTTCGAGATGACGATTTTCCCCGGCGGCCATTTCTATCTCGCCTCGCAGCAGGCCCGGGTGATCTCCGCGGTCGCCGATAAGTTGAGCGGCGCCCGCGTGTGAATCGCCGCCCCGGCATGACTAATAGGGGTTATGCCGGGGTCCGCTGCTCCATAGCATTTTTACTGACGTTGATTGATGAAAGGATTTCCATGTCCGAGTTCGAAGCATGGAGTGTGCTCGCGAAAGGTGATTCGGGCGACGTGATCCTCAGCGTCGACTTCTACGGCACCGGCCGCGCCGAGGCGGGTTTCCACGAGCTGGCGCCCAAGGTGGGCCCGGCCTTCTCCGTGTTGCAGACGGTCATTCCGGCGACGGGCCTGCGTGTCGACGTCACGGCCGAGAGCTACCTTGAGCCCTGGCTGTCCGAGATCCGCGCCAGCGGTCTTCGGGTCCGTGCCATCCTCGGCTACTGCGTGGGCGGCGTGTACGCCGCCGCGATGGCCGCCGAGATCGCGAAGTGGCAGGACGACGCCCCCGAGGTGCTGCTCTTCGACCCCGAGCTGGTCAACGCCGAAACGATCTTCTGGCAGTTCTACAAGCTCGTCGGCAGCCTGTCCCAGGTGCTGACCCCGGAGGAGGCGGCCGACGTGCAGGCCGAGGGCCAGGACGCCTTCGACGAGACCGAAGACCTGGCGGAGCTCACCGAGGCACTGATGGCGATCTTCCGCAGGGCCGGTGAGGCCGCCTTCACCCGCATGGGCCTCGGCGTGGAGTACGCCCAGGAGCTGATCGACGTGTTCGGCGCCTTCATGTCGTACCTGGCGGTGGCCGACCAGATCGACCCGCTCCCGCTGTGGGCGAGCGCGACCGCGCTGACCTCGGCCAGCCCGCAGAGCGGGCTGAACCGGGTCCGCGCGTCCTTCACCGGCGACGTGGTGGTGGCACGCGAGATCAAGTTCGACGTCGAGCACGTCGACATCCTGCGCAGCGACGTCGTCGCCGCGGCCGCCGTGGAACTGCTCGCGGCCTGAGGGAAGAGGGAGCGGAGATGCGATTCCTGGGCGACACCGCACGCGGCGGCCCGGTCCGCGTGCCGGCCACCACCAAGGAGAAGTCGTTGTGGCTCCTGGAGGAGCTGGTCCCCGGCAGCGGGGTGAACAACCTGTCCTTCGCCTTCCAGGCCGGCGGGGACCTGGAGGCGGCGGCGCTGGACAGGACGGTCTCCCTCCTCGTCGGCAGGCACGCCGTGTTCCGCACGGTCTTCCACGTCGACGACGACGGACTGAGCAGGGAGACCCTCGCCGCCGACCGGATCGAGATCCCGGTGGAGCACCGCGACTCGGCCCGTGAGGACCTCGCGGCCGAGCTGACCGCCTTCGTCGGCGCGCCGTTCGCCCCCGACGGCGGGCCGCTGCTGCGCGCCCTGCACCTGCGGCGCGCCGACGGGGACGCCTTCTGCCTGGCCCTCCACCACGCCGTCTTCGACGGCATGTCGGTCGGCATCCTCCTGGAGGAGTTCGCCGCCGTCTACGAGGCGTTCGCGGAGGGCAGGACGGCTCCCGCCGAGCTGCTCGGCGAGGTTCCCCTCTGGCGGGAGCCCCAGCCGTCCGAGCGGAGCAGGACGTTCTGGCGCGAGCGGCTGCGCGGCTTCGACGCCGGCAGGCTGGGCCTGGCCTGCGACCGCGTCGGCGCGGCGGAGACGACGCTGGCCGGCGACCAGGTCACCCGCGTCCTGTCGGCCGAGGCGACGGCGGTCACCCGGCGGCTGCAGCGTGAGCTGCGCGCCCCCCAGGCCGTCGTGCTGCTCGCCGCCTACTACGCGCTGCTCGCCGCGCACGGCGCGGGTCCCGACCTCACCGTCGGCTCCCCGCTGAACGTGCGCGGCAGGGAGCGGGCCCGCACCATCGGCTACCACATCAACGTCCTCACCCTGCGGGTCCTCGTCGATCCCGCCAGGAGCTTCCGGGATCTGGTCGCCGACGTCAGGGACGTCTTCCTCGACGCGGTGGAGCACGCCGACTTCCCCGTCGACGACCTGCTGGAGCTGGTGCCCCGGGCCGACGCCTCGTGGCGCAACTCGCTGTTCAGGCATGTCTTCAACTACATCCCCGACGGCGACCAGACCGACTTCAAGCTCGCCGGCGCCCCCGCCAGGCTGCTGCTCACCGAGAACGGCTTCAGCAAGTTCGACCTGGAGTTCTTCGTCACCGACTCGGCGCACGCGCTGCGCGTGAGGGCCGCCTACTACACCGAGGCGATGGAACGCGGCGACGTGGAGCTGATGGTCGAGCGCTACGACGCGCTGCTGGCCGCCCTCGGCGACGACGTGGACCGGCCGCTCGGCGAGATCCAGGTCTGGAGCGAGCGCGACAGGCGGATCATCGGCGGGGCCAACGCCACCGCCGCCGAGCTGCCGGCCGCCTCGGTCCTGGACCTGGTCGCCGCCCGGGTCGCCGCGTCACCCGGCGCCGTGGCCCTCACCGACGGGGACAGGGAGGTGACCTACGCCGAGCTGTGGAACACCGCCCTGGCCACCCGTGACCTGCTGCGCGGCGCGGGTGTGGAGCCCGGCTCCGTCGTGGCGCTGCTGACGCGGCGCGGCCCCGAGCTGGCGGCGGCGGCGCTCGGCGTCTGGCTCGCCGGAGCGGTCTACCTGCCGCTCGACCCCGACCATCCGCAGCAGCGCATCGCCTACCAGCTGGAGGACTCCGCGGCTGGCGTGGTGATCGCCGACCCGGGGCTCGACGTGCCGGGAGCCGTCCTCCACCCGGTCCCGGTGGGAGAGGCGGGACAGGCGCCGCGGCCCGGCGACCGGGAGCCCCTGCCCGAGTGCGCGTACCTCATCTACACCTCCGGCTCCACCGGCAGGCCCAAGGGGACCCTCGTCACCCATGCCAACCTGGTCAACCTGATCGAGCACTTCGCCGCCGAGCTGGAGGCGTCGCCCGACGCGGCGACGCTCTGGCTGACCACCTTCAGCTTCGACATCTCCGCACTTGAGCTGTTCCTGCCGCTGGCCACGGGCGGACGGGTGATCGTCGCCCCCGACGAGGCCCGCACCGACGGCTCGGCGCTGCGCGACACGCTGCTGCGGCACCGGCCCGGCATCGTGCAGGCCACCCCGACCACCTGGCGTCTGGTCATCGCGGAGGTCGCCTCCCACCTCGCCGGGGTGCGGGTGCTGTCCGGCGGCGAGCCGCTGCCGCCCGCCCTCGCCGCGCGTCTCGCCGCCACCGGCTGCGAGCTGCGCAACGTGTACGGCCCCACCGAGACGACCATCTGGTCGACCTCGGGGCTGATCGAGGGTACGGGGGAGGGGCGCGTCCACGTGGGCCGTCCGATCGCGAACACCGAGATCTTCGTCGCCGGGCCCGGCGGCTCCGAGCTGCCCGTCGGCCTGCGGGGCGAGCTGTGCATCGCGGGCACGGGCGTGGCCGTGGGGTACCACGGCAGGCCGGAGCTGACCGCCGACCGGTTCGGCGAGAACCCGGCGCGCGGGCGTTTCTACCGGACGGGCGACCTGGCCCGCTGGCTGCCCGACGGCAACCTGGAGATCGTCGGACGCCTCGACCGGCAGATCAAGCTGCGTGGCAACCGGATCGAGCTGGGGGAGGTCGAGTCGGTCCTCGGCGGTCACCCGGCGGTGAAGGCGGCCGCCGTGGTCGTCGTCGACGACCCGGACACCGGCGGGGTGCTGACCGCCTTCGTCATCCCCGCGGACGGCGGGGAGATCGCCGGCGACCTGTGGGACCACGCGCGCACGCTGCTGCCGCGCTCGGCCGTGCCGCAGGAGTTCGTGCCGATCGACGCCTTCCCGACCACCGGCAACGACAAGGTCGACTATCCCGCGCTGACCCGCCTGGCGGCGGAACGGCGCACCCGGGCGCGCGGTCAGGCGGCCGATCCGGGCAGCGGCGACGAGACCATCGACATGATCATCGGTGTGTGGGGGGAGCTGCTCGGCACCGGGGGGCTGACCCCGGCGTCGAACTTCTTCGCCAGCGGCGGCCACTCCCTGCTGGGCGCGCGCATGCTGCAGACGCTGCACGAGCGTACGGGGGTCCGGCTCAAGCTGGCCGACCTGTTCGCCGACGCCACACCCGAAGGGATCGCCCGCCGCCTGCGCTGACAGGCGAACGGAAGGAGGCCGCGGCCCACCCGGGGGAAGGGGGACGCGGCCTCCGGCATGTGGGGCCTCCCGGCGGGCGGCCCGCCGTACGCGCTAACCGGCGACGGGCAGGGCGCGTAGTCCCCGGATGAACGGGGAGGACCGCCGCACGACGGGCCCGGTACGGCGCAGACCGGGGAAGCGGGACACCAGCCTGCGCAGCGCCACGTCGCCCTCCAGCCTGGCCAGGGGGGCGCCCAGGCAGTAGTGGATCCCGCTGGAGAAGGAGATGTGGCTCGCGCCCGGCTCCCGTGTGATGTCGAAGCGGTCGGGATCGGGGAAGGCGTCGGGGTCCCTGTTGCAGGCGCCGGTCAGCAGCACCACCTGGGTGTCGGCGGGGACACGCTTGCCCATCAGCTCCAGGTCCTCGTGCGCCACGCGGGTCTGCATGAGCACGGACGCGTCGTAGCGCAGCGTCTCCTCCACCGCGCGCGGCGCCAGATCGGGGTCGGCGCGCAGGGCCGCCCACTGGTCGGGATGCTCAAGCAGGGCGAGAGTGCCGTTGCCGATCAGGTTCACGGTCGTCTCCGTGCCGGCCAGCGCCAGCATCCCGCACATGGCCACCAGCTCGTCCGCGGTGAGCTTGTCGTCGCCCAGCGGGCCGAGCATGCCGCTGACGAAGTCGGCGCCGGGCTCGGTGCGGCGCAGCGCCAGCAGCTCGGTGAACAGCTCGCGCATGCCGGTCACCGCCTCCTGGAGCCGGGTGGCCTCCTCCAGGGAGACGACTCCGTCGAGCACAAGGCTGAGGCCGGCGGCCAGGTGGTTGAAGCGCGGGCGGTGCTCCTCGGGGATGCCGAAGAGGTCGCCGATGACGGCCACCGGGATGTGCGAGGCGTAGTCGCGCATGAGGTCGAACCCGCCGGCCGTGACCTTGTCGAGCAGGCTGTCGCAGGCCCGCTCCACGTCGGCCCGGAATCCGGCGATGGCTCGCGGGCTGAAGCTCGGCGCGGCCAGGGCGCGCAGGCGGGTGTGGTCGGGTGGGTCCAGGCCCAGCAGCGAGTTGTCGAAGTCGGAGAAGCCGCGGACGGGCCGCTCCCCGTCGGTCCTGCGCAGGCCGAGCCGCCGGTCACGCAGCACCTTGTCGGCCAGGTCGTGGCTCACCACCACGAAGGAGCCGAGCCTGCTCACCTGGAGCGGGCCGCGCCTGCGCATCCTCGCGTAGATCGGGTACGGGTCGTCGGGGCCCAGCAGCAACCGGGCGTAGTGGTCGCCGACGGCGCCGAGGGACTTCAGCGCGGCGCGTGCCGTGCGCAGTTGCGCGCCGAGCTCTGATTCCGTTGTCGTCACCACAGCTCCTCAGGCGGGGCTCGCCATAATTCGCGAAGTCGATTTACACTCACGTTATTCAGGCCCGCGGCACGTGACGCCCCCTGTTCGCCCCCTGCCGCCCCCTATTCCCGCCGTGGCGGGGTGACGTGCCTCCCCCGGCCAGTGGAACCTTTCTTCTGGATGTCAAATCGCTGTGCTATCACTGTTGGGTGCTCGAATCAGGACTTGTCACCGTGGGAGGAACCCGTGCAGTCAGTGACGCAATTGAGAAAGTCAGACTTACCCGTGGGTGACCAGGGAGCTTCTGCGCTGAAGCTGGCGGGTCTACGCAAGGTTTACGGTTCGAAGGTCGCCGTCGACGACCTCGACCTGGTGGTCCCCCAGGGTTCCTTCTACGGCATGGTCGGTCTCAACGGCGCCGGCAAGACCACGACACTGTCGATGGCCGTCGGTCTGCTGCGACCCGACCGGGGCACGTCCGAGATCTTCGGTGTCGACGTCTGGTCCGACCCCGTACAGGCCAAGACGCTCGTGGGCGTGCTGCCCGACGGCATGTCCATGCCCGAGCGCCTCACCGGCAGGGAGCTGCTCACCTACACCGGTCTGTTACGCGGCATCGCCCCGGAGACGGTGGACGAGCGGGCCGAGGAGCTGCTGTCGGTGCTGGAGCTGGACGAGGCGGAACGGACCATGGTCGTCGAGTACTCGACGGGCATGCGCAAGAAGATCGGCCTGGCCACCGCCCTGCTGCACGGCCCCAGGCTGCTGGTCCTCGACGAGCCGTTCGAGGCGGTCGACCCCGTGTCGGCCGCGACGATCCGTACGATCCTGGAGCGCTTCGTCGCCTCCGGGGGTTCGGTGATCTTCTCCAGTCACGTGATGGCGCTGGTCGAGAAGCTCTGCGACCGCGTCGCGGTGGTCACCAAGGGCCGGGTCGTCGCCAAGGGCACGCTGGACGAGGTGCGCGAGGGCCGCAACCTGGAAGACGTCTTCGTCGACCTCGTCGGCGCCCGCACCAGAGGAGCGGAGGGGCTGTCGTGGTTGGCGTCCTGATCAGCATGAAGCTGGCCGTCCTGCGGCGCTCCATGAGCGCGGGCCGCGCGGCCAGCATGGTGACCGGCGCGCTGATCGGCCTGGCCCTCGCCGTGGGGACGATCGTGCTCGCGGTCAGGATCGACCCCTCTCCCATCTCCTCGGGCCTGCTGTCACTGGTGTTCCTGGGATGGACGCTCGGCTGGCTGCTCGGCCCCATGCTCACCGGCGGCGACGCGACCCTGCGGCTCGACTACTTCACGCCGCTCCCGGTGCGTCCTGGACGGCTCGCCGTCGGCCTGTTCGGGGCGTCCTTCGTCGGCGTCCCGCCCGTGATGACCCTGCTCGGCTTCCTGGCCCTGGTCGTGTACGGCGCGCGCTACGGCGTCGTGCCCGCCCTCGTCGCGGTGCCCGGCGCCGTCCTTCTCCTGCTCTTCGTGGTCCTGATCTCGAGGGTCGCGGTCCAGCTCCTCGGCTCGGCGATGAAGACCCGCGTCGGCTGGGAGCTGTCCGCGCTGCTGCTGGCGTTCGTGATCGCCTTCGGCAACACCTGGTGGTTCATGCTGGAGTTCCTCGGCAGGGTGTTCGGCGGCCAGTGGGCCTCCACGGTGGTCAGCTTCGTCAACGCGCTGCCCTCGACCTGGCCGGTCCTCGCCGTCGAGGCCGCCCAGCGCTCCGACTGGCTCGCGGTCGGCGAGGCGCTGCTCGGCCTGGTCGTCGTCTGCGGCCTCCTGCTGGCCGTCTGGGCGTTGCTGCTTTCGCGCCACATGACCCGCTCGTCGAGCGGCACCAAGGTCAAGCGGCCGATCGTGGTGGGAACCGCCCGCCGGCGCATCCTGCCCAAGAACCCGGCCGGCGCGGTCGTCGGCAAGGAGATGCGCCTATGGGTGCGCGACCCCCGGCGCGCCCGCTTCCTCCGCATCGCGATGTGGGTGGGCCTTCTCATCGGCCTGATGCCCCTGGTCGACGGTCACACGATCATGCTGCCGTGGGCGGGCCTCGTCACGCTCGTCTTCGCCGGCGCCTTCTCCGCCAACGTGTACGGCCTCGACAGCACGGGCCTGTGGCTGACCCTCGTCACACCGGGTGTGATCAAGGCGGATGTGCGCGGGCGGCAGCTCGCCTGGCTGCTGATGGTCGGCCCGTTCACGATCGCGGTCACCGTGGTCTTCACCGCGATCAGCGGGCAGACGTGGGCCTGGCCATGGGTCCTGGCCGCCGTTCCCGCCCTGCTCGGCGCGGCCGCCGGCCTGATCCCGCTCGTCTCGCTGCTCGCGGCCGCCCCCTTCCCCGACCGGCGCGACAGCAACCCGCTCGACGGCTTCAACGACGAGAGCGCCGACCAGGTCCGCATGCAGATCTTCTCCATGCTGCTGCTGCAGATCGTCACGGCGGCGCCGGCCGTCCTCGTGGTCATGCTGGGCATGCTGCGCGACAACGCGCCGATCCAGTGGGCCGGCGTCGCGCTCGGCCTGGTGACGGGCGTCCTCTACTGGTGGGGTTTCGGCCGCCTGGCCGCCCAGCGCCTGCACCTGCGCGGCTCCGAGCTGCTGCTCCTCATGCGCAAGGGCGCCCGTGCGCAGGCCCAGGCGGCCTCCGCGTCGTCCGCCTCGGACCCGGATGCGGCCAAGGTGGACCTGCCGCGCGGCGTCGTCGTGGTGCTGACGCTGCTCATCCTGCTGGCCCCCATCCTGCTGATCCCGCAGGGCATCGTCGCGCTGATCCTCTCGCTGACCGGATCGAACGTACGGACCTGGTTCGCCGCCCTCTACCTGCCCCACGCCTATCAGGTGCCGGCGGCGGTGGCCTTCATCCTTCTCGGCGCGCTCGGAATCTGGGGAATCGTCTCGATCACCGTGCGCAACGCGAAGGCCCAGCGCCTCAGGCGGGAGGCCGTCGAGGAGGAAAAGGTGCCCGTCGAAGTCGCCTGACCTGTCCTTCGGCCATACGGCCCGCGAGCGCCGACCACGCGCCCGCGGGCCGATTTTTATAGGGGTGTCATCGAAAAGCGCCACCTGAATACCCTGGCGTATCCAATTGTTCAGCGTGCCGGTTGATTTGGCCGCGAAAAGGGGAGCTCGCATGCGTACGAAGGAGAAAGCAGGGATAGCCCCCACTCCGGTCACCGCGTTGCCGCGCGAGACGATGCGCGACCGGGTGACGGAGCTTGAGCTCATCAGGGCCAGCGTGCACGAGGGCCCCGACCCGGAGGCGACGGAGAAGCAGCACGCCAAGGGCAAGCTGACGGCCAGGGAACGCCTCGACGTCCTCCTCGACAGCGGGTCGTTCGCGGAGATCGAGGCGTTCCGCAGGCACCGGGCCACCGGTTTCGGCCTGGAGCGGCGGCGGCCGCACACCGACGGCGTGGTCGCGGGCTGGGGACGGGTCCACGGGCGTGACGTCGTCGTCTACGCGCACGACTTCCGGATGTTCGGCGGGGCGCTCGGCGAGGCCCACGCCGAGAAGATCCACAAGGTGATGGACATCGCCGAGGCCGCCGGTGTGCCGCTGATCAGCCTGAACGACGGGGCCGGGGCCCGCATCCAGGAGGGCGTCACGGCGCTGGCCGGGTACGGCGGCATCTTCCAGCGCAACGTGCGCATGTCCGGGGTGATCCCGCAGATCAGCGTGATGCTCGGCCCCTGCGCCGGAGGGGCGGCCTACTCTCCCGCGCTGACCGACTTCGTGTTCATGGTGCAGGACACCGCCCAGATGTTCATCACCGGCCCGGACGTCGTGAGAGCGGTGACCGGTGAGGACATCAGCCAGAACGACCTCGGCGGCGCCGGGGTGCACGGCACGCTGTCCGGCGTCGCCGGCTTCGTCTACCCCGACGAGGTCTCCTGCCTGGAGGACGTGCGCTACCTGCTGTCCCTGCTGCCCGGCAACAACCAGGAGCTTCCCCCGACGGTGGACGGCGCCGACCCTCCCGACCGCCTGAACGAGGTGCTCCTGGACCTGGTGCCCGCCGACCCCGCCCAGGCGTACGACATGTCGGAGGTCATCAGGGAGATCGTGGACGACGGCGAGTTCTTCGAGTTCCACGCCGGCTGGGCGGGCAACCTGATCGTGGGACTGGCCAGGCTCGACGGCCAGGTCACCGGGATCGTCGCGAACCAGCCCAGCAACCTGGCCGGGGTGCTCGACATCAAGGCGTCGGAGAAGGGCGCCCGGTTCATCCAGATGTGCGATGCCTTCAACATCCCGCTCATCAGCCTCGTCGACGTTCCCGGCTTCCTGCCGGGAGCCGACCAGGAGCACGGCGGCATCATCCGCCACGGCGCCAAGCTCCTGTACGCCTACTGCGCGGCGAGCGTCCCCCGCATCCAGGTGATCGTGCGCAAGGCGTACGGCGGCGCCTACATCGTGATGGACTCCCGCTCGATCGGCGCCGACCTGTCCTTCGCCTGGCCGACCAACGAGATCGCGGTGATGGGGGCCGAGGGCGCGGCCAACGTGGTCTTCCGCAGGGAGATCGCCTCCGCCGAGGACCCGGCGGCGCAGCGGGCCCTGCGCGTGGAGGAGTACCGCCGGACACTCATGCACCCCTACTACGCGGCCGAGCGCGGCCTGGTGGACGACGTCATCGACCCCCGCAGGACGAGAGTCACCCTGATCGGCGCCCTCGCCCTGCTCCGCGCCAAGCACGCGGCCGCCCCCCAGCGCAAGCACGGAAACCCTCCGATGTGATGGGCCTTCATGAGCCATCGGCCGTACCCTCCGGCGCGCCCGGAGCCCCGGTGCTTCGCGTCCTGTCCGGCGAGCCGACGGGGGAGGAGCTCTGCGCGCTGCTGTGCGCGCTGCGCCTGAGCTCCTCCCGTCCCACCGCGCGTCCGCCCGCCGTCACCCCCCGGAGGCAGGCGTACGGCTACCGCTCACCCCGCTCCTGGTCCACCCCCCGCGTGGCGCGAGGCTGAGAGGGGCCGCCCACGCCCGGGGGTGTCGTCACAGCTCGCCGCTCTCGATGGCCTCCTTCAGGCCCGCCTGGGTCTCCTGGTGGGAGGCGACGCCGTTCGTCACGGTGAAGTCGATCAGCAGGACGCTCGCCTCGAACATGAGGTGCTCGGTGACCCGTGTCCGCCCGTCGCCGAGGTCCGTGAAGACGATCTTCTGGTGTGTGACGACGTTCGGCAGCGTCCAGCTGTCCGTCTCGTAGTAGAAGCCGTCGGGATGGACGCGCTGCTGGCCGTGGGTCTTGGTGGTGACGGGCACCCCGGCGATCGGGATGTTCTCGATGGCGGTGAAGTTCACGTAGTGGACGCCCCCGTCGGTCCAGTCCTTGTGGGTCACGATCCGCTGGAGGAACGAGTGCCGCCCCACATGGTTGTCGAAGTTCGAGTACACCTCGAAGACATGCTCCCGCGGAGCGTCGATGTCGATGGAGATGTCACGCTCGACCCGGCTTCGCCCGGTGTACGGGAGGGGTGCGGTGGCGACTTGGTAGAACTTGTAGAAGTCCCAGGCGGCCTGCCATTCGGCGGCGATCTGGGCGTCCGTCTCGATGGTGTCGGCGCGCGCGGGGGCCGAGAGCGCGGGCAGGAGGAGGGCGGCGGCGAACAGGGCGGCGAGAAAGCGGACGAGCTGCTTCACGGGACCTCGCGATCGCAGGATGAAAGGTGCAGATCGCTTATATCCCATGTGATCGTCATGTCATAGGCCCCGGCCCGGGTGACTCGGCGGCACAGGCCGGGGTAGGGGACCGTCATGCGGATCGACCTCGGGGGGCGGACGGCGTTCGTCAGCGGCTCCACACAGGGAATCGGGCGGACGATCGCCGCCCGGCTGGCCGCCGCCGGCGCGGCCACGACCGTCAACGGCAGGGACGCCGGCCGCGTCGACGCGGTCGTGGCCGAGCTGCGGGACGAGATCGAGGGCGGACGGATCGACGGCGTCGCCGCGGACGTGTCGACCCGCGAGGGGGCCGCCACGGTCTTCGAGGCCCTGCCCGAGCTCGACATCCTGGTGAACAACCTTGGGATCTTCTCTCCTCAGCCCGTCCTCGACGTCGACGACGACACCTGGCAGCGGTTCTGGGACGTCAACGTCATGTCGGGCATCCGGCTGACGCGGCACTACCTGCCGGGCATGCGGGAACGCGGCTGGGGCCGGGTGCAGTTCATCGCCAGCGACTCCGCGCTGGTCATCCCGGAGGAGATGGTCCACTACGGCGTCACCAAGACGGCGCTGCTCGGCGTCTCGCGCGGCTTCGCCAAGGCGATGGCGGGCACCGGGGTGACGGTCAACGCCGTGATCGCCGGGCCGACGCACACCGAGGGCGTCGAGGATTTCGTCCGCGACGTGACAGGCGGTGACCTGCCCTGGGAGCAGGCCCAGGTGGAGTTCATGCGCGACCACCGCCCCACCTCGCTCATCCGGCGTTTCATCGAGCCCGACGAGATCGCCAACATGGTGGTCTACCTCGCCTCCGGCCTCTCCTCCGCCACGACGGGGGGCGCCCTGCGCGCGGACGGCGGCTACGTCGACTTCATCGTCCCCTGACCGGCCGAGATGACGCGCGCCTGGCTCAGTCCAGCAGGCCGGGTTCCGAGGCGAGGATCTGGTCGTGCAGAGGCTGGAAGTTGATCCAGCCGACCAGGTCGTTGCCGATCTGGCCATGGGTGAGCTTGGCGTTCTCGTGCGAGATGGGCACCGTCCGCCCCGCCGCCTTGGCGAGGAGCTGGGCCTGGCAGCTGCGCTCCATCGTGATGAACCACCACGTCGCGGCGTCCACCGTGTCGCCGACGGTGAGCAGGCCGTGGTTGCGGAGGATGACGGCCTTGTACGACCCGAGGGCCCGGGCGATCCGGCGGCCCTCCTCGGTGTCGACGACCACGCCGGTGTAGTCGTCGAACAGCCCGTGGTCCTCGTAGAAGGCGCAGGCGTCCTGGGTCAGCGGCTCCAGCGGCGTGCCCAGTGCCGACAGGGCCTTGCCGTACACCGAGTGGGAGTGGGCGGCGGCGATCACGTCGGGCCGGGCCTGGTGGACCATCGAGTGGATCGCGAAGGCGGCCTGGTTGACGTGGTAGCGCCCCTCGACGACCTGTCCCTCGTGGTTGACCAGGATCAGGTCGCTCACCGTGATCTGCCTGAAGGACATCCCGAACGGGTTCACCCAGAAGTGGTCGGTGTGCTCGGGGTCACGGACGGTGATGTGCCCCGCCACCCCCTCCTCGAAGCCGAGCCGGCCGAACAGGCGCAGGGCCGCGGCGAGGCGCTCCTTGCGGTGCCTGCGCTCCTCCTCCACCGTCTCGAAGGTCTGCGGCAGCCGGAAGGTCAGTCGGTCGGCCGGTACGGGCCGCAGGTCGGACAGGCTCATCTGATCTCCCGTCGGGGCGGTCGCGGACGCTTGATCCACGCAGGTGACTGCGTCCAGCCTCTCCGCTCCCCGCCGCCCTGTCCACGACTTACCGAACCGAATTCGGCGGGCCCCCGGCGGGCCACGGCGAGAAAGGACCGGTGCAATCGGCGTCACGGCGTTGTGTGAGGCCGATTCCTGTCGTCTCGGACGTCCTGATTTCGTAGGGTGCCGTGTGGAAGTCGGCAGGCGATCACGGACGGGGCGTGGAATGGCGCTGGAGGCGGTCTTCTTCGATGTCGGCGAGACCCTGGTGGACGAGACGCGCGAGTACGGGACGTGGGCCGACTGGCTCGGCGTGCCGCGCCACACCTTCTCGGCCGTTTTCGGTGCGGTGATCGCGCGTGGTGGTGACTACCGGGAGACGTTTCAGCTGTTCCAGCCGGGCTTCGACCTCACCCGCGAGCGGGAGAGGCGGGCCAGGGAGGGGCAGGCGGAGACGTTCGGCGAGGAGAATCTCTACCCCGACGCGCGTGCCTGCCTCGCCGAGTTCAGGGCGATGGGGCTGCGCGTCGGCCTGGCCGGCAACCAGACCGCCCGGGCGGAGCTGATCCTGCGCTCCCTCGGCCTGCCTGTGGACGTCGTCGGCACGTCCGACGGCTGGGGGGTCGAGAAGCCGGGGCACGCCTTCTTCGAGCGCGTCGTGGCGGAGGCGGGATGTCCGCCCGAGGCCGTCCTCTACGTGGGCGACCGTCTCGACAACGACATCAGGCCGGCCCAGGAGGCGGGGCTGCGGACCGCCCTCGTACGCCGCGGCCCATGGGGGCACATCCTTCACGACCCGGCGGTCACGCAGCGGTGCCTGTTCCGCGTCGACTCCCTCGACGAGCTGCCCGCGCTGGTGCGCAAGCACAACGCCGGTTGACCGCCGGCCCGTCTCGCCCCGGCCGGGTTCGGCGCAGTCACGGGATGAGCTCCGGCCGTTTCGTCCGGTCCAGCTCGACCAGGCGCTCGCCGAGCGCCTCGGTCGCCGCGCCGCGCGGGAGGGCGCCGAGCGTGCGCCGGACCCGGTCGTGGCCCACCACGTACCAGGTGTCCTCAAGCGCCTCGACGGCCTGCCGGAGATGGTCGGCGGCCTGGTCCACGTCGGCCGGGGCCTTGGCCGCGGCGAGGTCGGCCAGCAGCACCGAGCGCTGCTTGCCGCCGTTGGGGCCCAGGTGCTCCAGTGCCAGGCGGAGCCGGTGGGCCGCCTCGGCGTGGTTGCCCGCGGTCAGCGCGCTGTAGCCCGCGAAGCCGTCCAGCCGGGCCCGCTCGAAGAAGTCGAGCCAGTGGGGGTCGTCTCCCGTGCCCTCGACCGTCCGATCGGCCCTGTCGATGTGCCGCATGCACTCCTTCGGCTCGCCGCACCTGGCCGCGATCTCGGAGGCGACGCAGTGCAGCCAGGCCCTGGTGAGCGGGCCCACGCCGTGCCAGGCGTGGGCGAACGCGGCGTCGAGCAGGCCCATGGCGGCGGAGCGGTGGCCCGCGAACCCCGGCACGAACGCCGCGTGCGCCAGGACCGTGGCCGCGAGCGGGTGGTCGCCGCACTCCTTGGTCGCCGACAGCGCGGTCTGGAACAGCCGGGCGGCGGTCACGGGCTCGTCGAGGTCGAAGAAGGCCGCCCGGCCGGACAGTAACGCCGACCGTGCGGCCGCCTCAGCGACGGTCTGCTTCACCGGCCCGGCCGGCGCCGTACGGAGCAGGCTCATGCCGAGCCTGGTGTGCGCCATGGACGCTTCGAAGATCTCCGTCGCCGGTGAGGTCCAGTAGAGGGCCGCCTGCTGGTCGACCACTCTGGCGAACGCCTCGGCCGACTCGGCGTCCACCCCGCGGCGGCCGTCGAGCAGGGCCGGGAGGCGGTCGCCGCCCTCGTTGAGCAACGGGGCCAGCACCCCGACGCCGAACAGCCCCCGCAGGAAAGTGGAGCGGTCGATGCCTTCTGCGGCGATCATGTTCAGCAGCCTCCGTATCTCGTTCACCACCTCCGCGACCGGACGCATGGCCAGCTCGTCGGGGGTGAGCAGTCCCAGCTCGCTCGCGGGTTTGCCGAAAATGGTCACAAGATGCTTGCGGTAGCGGGGGTCCGGCCAGCGCTCGCCCGTCTCCCAGCGACGGACCGTGTTGGCCGTCAGGCCGGTGTCCGTCTCCGCGGCGGCGTTCATGGCGGCGCGGATGCGTTCGCACAGCTCCTCGTAGGACCACCCGCGTTGCAGGCGCTCCCACGCGAGCTGCCGGTTGGGTGGATGGCGGCGGTTCGCGGGCATGTCGCACCCCCAGCTCCCGGCGGTCGTGTGACACCCCGACACTACGGGGATTTCCGTGACCGTGTGGCTACTGGCTGTGATTGGACGTGTCCTGGCTGATACTCCTCCCGGCGCGGACACGCTTTGCTTGGCCCACCCCCCGCGAGAAGCCGTTGGAGATGAGTCGCAATGACCACGTTGGAGGACATCGCACGGGTTCACACCGGCTGGATCATCTGGAGGTCGGATCTGGGCCGGTGGTGGGCGACGAGACGGGGGTCGGTCGATTTGGAGGCGATTCGCCAGGGATGCGCGATGACGCTCGACGCGGACGACCCCGAGTCGCTCGCCGCCGAGCTCAGCGCGCAGGAGAGGCTCGCCGGCACGATGGCCGAGGCTCAGCTCGACCTTCGCTGACAGGCCCCGTCCGGTCGTACGGATGATCGAGTAAGGGCGCCGGCATCCTCCGCTGCCGACGCCCTTACCGCTGTGCCGGGCCGGTTTGACATGAACATTCCTTCAAGTTGCACCGTGGGCGGACCATGCTCGCTCACGAAAGGTGCGATCGGATGATTCTCGTCACAGGTGCCACCGGAAATGTCGGCAGGAACGTCGTCTCCCTGCTGGCGGAGGCGGGGGCTCCCGTCCGCGCGCTCGCCCGGCGCCCCGGGCCGCTGGGACTGCCGGAGGGGGTGGAGGTGGTGCGGGGAGACCTGTCCGTTCCGGAGAGCCTCGCCGCACCGCTCGACGGTGTGGAGGCGGTGTTCCTCGTGTGGCCGCTCGGCACGGCGGAGGCGGCCCCGCCGGTCGTCGACGCCATCGCCGCGCGGGCCCGCCGGGTCGTCTACCTCTCCTCGATGAGCGTCCGCGAGGACGTGGAGCGGCAGGCCGATCCCATCAGCCAGTTCCACGCCGACATCGAGCGCCTGGTGGACGGGTCGCCGCTGGAGTGGACCTTCCTGCGGCCCTGCGGGTTCGCCACGAACACCTTGGGATGGGCGCCCCAGATCCGGGCCGGCGACGTCGTCCGCTGGCCGTACGCCGGGATGGCCCGCCCGCTGATCCACGAGCGCGACATCGCCGCCGTCGCGGCACGCGCGCTCGCGGAAAAGGGCCATGAAGGCGCCGCGTACGGATTGACCGGGCCCGAGCTGATCTCGCAGGCGGAGCAGGTCCGCGCCATCGGCGAGGCCGTCGGCCGTCCGCTGCGGTTCGAGGAGATGCCACCCGGCGAGGCGCGGGAGCATCTGGTGGCGCAGGGCTGGCCTCCGGCGTTCGCGGAAGGCGCCCTCCGGGGGTGGGCCGGTCTCATGGCGGCGCCCGAGCCCGTCAGCGGCGCCGTCGAGGAGCTGACCGGCGCCCCGCCCCGGACGTTCCGGCAGTGGGCGGCCGATCACGCCGCCGACTTCCGTTGACCCATGGATCTCCGTCAAGTATGCCGCTATAGTGCGGAATGCAATAAAGTTTTCCGCAGCAAGGGGAGGCCATGGCGCTCAGGCGTGCGGACCGGGACCTCGTCGGGCTGACCGTCCTCGCCCTGCTGTCCGTACGGCCCAGCCATCCCTACGAGCTGCATCGCTTCATCGTCGACACGCACAAGGACTACATCGGAGGCCTTCCCCGGAGCCTCTACCACAGCGTCGACCGGCTCGCGGGAGAGGAGCTGATCGCGCCCGTGGAGACGCGCCGTGAGGGCCGCCGCCCGGAGCGTACGGTCTACGACATCACCGAGGAGGGCAGGGCGGAGCTGGCCACCCGGCTCCGGCGGCTGCTGGAGCAGCCGGACGCCGACACGAAGGTCTTCCTGGCGGCGGTCTCCCTCATGGGCTGCCTGCCGGAAAGGGAGGCCGAGCGCGCCCTGGGAACGCGGGCGGCGACGCTGGAGGGCGCGA
This sequence comes from Microbispora sp. NPDC049125, assembly GCF_040802045.1. Taxonomy (NCBI): domain Bacteria; kingdom Bacillati; phylum Actinomycetota; class Actinomycetes; order Streptosporangiales; family Streptosporangiaceae; genus Microbispora; species Microbispora sp. NPDC049125. The sequence goes on from NZ_JBEZDW010000026.1 coordinate 27,177, forward strand.
TCGTGGCGGCGGACGCCCATGTCGAGTCCCTGGTGGCGACCGGCCTGCCCAGAATCCTGCTGCTGGAGGTGGAGTACAACCGGGCCATGAAGGCCGCCGAGCTGGAGTGGATCCGCACGACCCTCGCCGGGATCCGGTCCGGGCGCATCGCGTGGAGCGCCACCGAGGCCGCCGGCCTTCTCGACGAGGCGCCCCCCAAGTAAGAGGTGAATCCCAGTAAGCGGCCGGCCGGATGCGCCAACATCCGGCCGGCCGTCCCGACCACCCGCGAAGCGGCCGATCAGGGACTCGCATTCCCCAGGATAGGACGGCTTCGCGGCTCACGAACATCGAGGAGCCGATCCATGTCCGAACAGATCCATCACCTGCTGGCCGCGCTGACGGACGCCTGGAACGCGGGCGACGCCGCCGCGTACGCCGACCTGTTCACCGAGGACGCCGACTACGTCACGTTCTTCGGCCATCACTCCGAGGGCCGCCGGGCCATCGAGGAGGGCCACCGCGCGCTGTTCGAGGGCCCGCTCAGGGGGTCGCGCCTGGCGAGCCCGGCATCCGGCGAGGGAGGGGCGAAGATCCGTCCGCTCGGTCCCGGCGTCGCCCTCGTCGTCGTCACCGGGGGGTCGGCGCTCGCGGGCGGCGCACCCGATCCCAGCCGCGACTCCATCATGACCCTGACCGCGGTCTCGGACGGCGGGCGGTGGCGCTTCGCGTCCTTCCACAACACCCGGATCTCCGCCCCGTGACGGCCACCGGCACCCTTCTGTGCGAGGTCGAGGGCGTGATCGAGGCTCCCGTGGGCCGGGTGGCCGACCTGCTGCTGCGCGTCCGTCCCGGACCTGTTGGGCCGGGAAACTGCTTCTTGCTCGCCGGCCACGGAGGGACGCTCACGGGCGGCCCCGAGCGGTTCACGCTCGCCGCGCCCGGACACTCGATGACGGTGGAGGTGGGTCCCGGCAGGCTGGCGGCGCAGGGCGGCTGGTGGTACCGGGGCGAATACCATCTCACGCCCGACCCCCGGGGCACGCGACTCGTCCACCGGGTCTACAACGTCGCCCAGTGGATGCGGTGGGGCGTGCCACTGGCCAACCGGTTCTTCGTCGAGCTGCGGCCCTCGACCCGGCAGGCGGTCGCCGGCCTGCTCGACCGGGTGAGCGCCGAGCTGGGATGCCGGTCGGAGCTTTGCCCTTGAGATGGAATACCTGCCCGTTCACCTGCGTAAAGACCAAACGGAGGTAAGGGGCGCGTATGCGGCCGGGCCTGGTTGGCAACGGTCTTCCCTCCGATCGTCGACCGAGGGAGGGCGCACGTGCTCGTCGCAGGCATGTCCGAGCCGGCCGGGGGACACACCCCCGAGCCGGCCCACGCCGCCGTGGCGTACCGGCCGCAGCCGTCGCTGCACGACCTGGTGGTGACCGTCATGGCTCCGAGCAGCGTGCTGAGCGCCCCGGACGGGCAGATCCGCGGGGCCGGGGTGCAGGGGCTCTTCCACGCCGACTGCCGGGCGCTGTCGCGGGCGGTGCTGCTGCTGGACGGCCGGGAGCCCGAGGGGGTGGGGCATGCCCAGCAGGAGGCGGGGCGCACCCGCTTCGCGTCGCTGGCCCGCTGGCTCGGCGACCGCCACCTCGACCCCACCGTGCGCGTCGACCGCGTCCGAGAGGTCGCCGCGTACGGCATGAGCGAGCGGGTGGAGATCACCTCCACCGCGTCCACGGAGGTGACCACATCGGTCACCGTGGAGCTGGGCTCCGACCTGGCCCCGATCGAGCTGGTCAAGTCGGGCGCCCCGGCCATGCCGGCGGAGCCGTACAGCGCCGGGCCGGGGGAGCTGTCGTGGAAGGCGGGGACCGTGCGGGTCACGGTCACCGGCGAGGGCGCCGAGGCCGAGACGGCGGAGACGGCCCGGCTGTGCTGGACGGTGACCCTGCCGCCGCGCGGCCGGGTGACGCTGCGCTGGAAGGCCGTGGTGGAGGATCCCGGCGCGGTCGTGGTGCACCCGCCGGGCGGCGTGGAGTGGAGCAGTCCCCAGGTGGTGGCCGCCGACCCCCGGCTGGCCCGGCTGCTGGACCGCTCGCTGGAGGACCTGCGGTCGCTCCGGCTGGCCGAGCCCGGCGCGCCGGGGGACACGTTCCTCGGGGCGGGGGTGCCGTGGTTCCTGACCTTGTTCGGGCGGGACAGCGTCTGGGCGGCCCGGATGCTGCTGCCGCTGGGCACCGGCCTGGCCGCGGGGACCCTCCGCGTGCTGGCCCGGCGGCAGGGCGTCCGGGCGGACCCGGCGTCGGGACAGGCGCCTGGCAAGATCATGCATGAGCTGCGGCGGCACGAGTTCGTCGTGGACGGCGAAGGGCTGCGGCTGCCGGCGGCGTACTACGGCACGATCGACGCGACCCCGCTGTGGATCACCCTGCTGCACGACGCCTGGCGCTGGGGCATGCCCGAGCATGAGGTGGCGGCGCTGCTGCCGAGCCTGGAGGCGGCGCTGGGCTGGCTGGGCGGCGGCGCGGACCCGGACGGGGACGGCTTCGTGGAGTACGTGGACGCCTCCGGCCACGGGCTGGTCAACCAGGGATGGAAGGACTCCGGCGACGCCGTCCGGTTCGCCGACGGGTCCCGGGCGAACGCGCCGATCGCCCTGGTGGAGGTGCAGGGGTACGCCTACCAGGCGGCCCGGCACGCGGCGGCCCTGCTGGACGCTTTCGGGCGGCCGGGCGCCGCCCGGTGGGAGGAGCACGCCGAGGGGCTGGCGGAGCGGTTCCGGGACAGGTTCTGGGTGGAGGGCCGGCACGGCCGGTTCCCCGCGCTGGCGCTGGATCGGGACAAGCGGCCGGTGGACGCGCTGACCAGCAACATCGGCCATCTGCTCGGGACGGGCCTGCTGTCGGCCGAGGAGTCGGCGGCGGTGGCCGGGCTGCTGGCCTCGCCGGCGATGGCCGGCGGTTTCGGCCTGCGGACCATGTCGGCGGACGACGGCGGGTTCAGCCCGACGTCCTATCACTGCGGCTCGATCTGGCCGCACGACACCGCGATCGTGGTCGCCGGGCTCGCCGGGGAGGGGTTCGCGGCGCAGGCCGCCGGCCTGGCGGAGGGCCTGCTGTCGGCGGCCGAGGCGTTCGGCTACCGGCTTCCCGAGCTCTGGTCGGGCGACTCCCGCGCGCCGATGGGCCGGCCCCTGCCGTACCCGGCGGCGTGCCGGCCGCAGGCATGGGCGGCCGCGGCGGCGGTGACGGTGGTCCACGCGGCGACCGGCCTGCGTCCTGACGTGCCGGGAGGCCGGGCGCGGGTGCGGCCGCTGGCGGGGGCGCCGCTGGGCCCGCTGGCGGTGCGGGGCCTGCGGGTGGCGGGCTCCGCGGTGGACGTCGCCGTGGACGCCGCCGGACGCCCTACCGTCACCGGCCTGCCCGCCGGGATGATCCTCGACGCGCCCGCCTGACGATCTCCTACGATGGCTCGCATGCTCAAGCGCCGGATCCGGGTCCCGCTGGTGTGCGCGATGTCGCTGGCGATCGCGGGCTGCCAGGCCGGGACGGGCGCGACGGGGGAGGCCGGGGCGGGCGTCCCCACCGGTCCGGCGACGGCGTCACGTGCGCCCGCGGCCTCACCCGCCGGCACAGCGGCGATCTGGCGGCCGGCCCACGTGGTGATCGTGGTCATGGAGAACAAGTCGTACAGCAGCGTGGTGGGTGACCCGGCCGCGCCGTACATCACCTTGCTGGCGCGGCGCGGGGCGAACTTCACCGCGTCGTTCGCCGAGACGCACCCGAGCCAGCCCAACTACCTCGCCCTGTTCTCCGGTTCGACCCAGGGGGTCACCGACGACTCCTGCCCGCAGTCGTTCCCGGCCGCCGCCAACCTGGCCTCCCAGCTCCTCGACGCCGGACTCACCTTCGCCGGCTACTCCGAGGCGCTGCCCCGTGCGGGGTTCATGGGGTGTACGGCGAAGAACGGGCGTTACGCGCGCAAGCACGTGCCGTGGACCGATTTCGGCACCGTGCCGGCCTCCGCCAACCAGCCGTTCACGGCGTTCCCCCGCGACTTCGCCGCCCTGCCGACCGTGTCGTTCGTCATCCCGGACATGTGCGGCGACATGCACGACTGCACGATCTCCACCGGCGACGACTGGCTCCGCGACCACCTCGACGCGTACGCGACCTGGGCGACGGCCGGCGACAGCCTGCTGATCGTCACCTTCGACGAGGACGACTACCGGGGTGACAACCGCATCCCCACCGTCCTCGTCGGCGGCCGGGTCAGGCCCGGCACGTACAGGCAGCGCATCGATCACTACACGATCCTGCGCACCATCGAGGAGATGTACGGCCTGGCCCCCCTGGGCAACGCCGCCAAGCGCCATCCGCTGACCGGCGTCTGGCGCTAGCCGGCGCGTACGCCGAGGGGACGGCGCGCCGGAAGCCGTCGCGCCTCACGAGCAGCGTCGCGTGGACACGGGGGTGGTGGCCTGCCTTCCCGCCGTCGCCGCCGCCGACAACTGGCCGGCCGGCAGCGCGTATCCCTTGTCGGCCTTCGAGTCCATGTCGGCGGCGAAGACCATTCCGACGACGTCCGACTCGGAGACCAGCGGCGCACCGGCCGTGCTCCTGTCGACGTGAGGGCCGGTGAACACCCGCACCTCCTTGGTGACGTCGCCCGCACCGTATATGTCGGGTCCGGACGCCGGCGACACATGGCCCAGGACAGCGGGGAACTGGACCGGCGCGGTCGCCCCCGGTGGAAAGTAGACGATGGACGCCTGCCCGATGTCCTTGGTGTCCTCCGCGCCCTTCGGGAGGAGTCGCAACGGCCGGGCCGGGAGTCCCGGCACCCGCAGCACGGCGACGTCCAGTCGCGAGTCGAAGAGCACGACCTTCGCCGGCAGGCGCCGCCCGCCGCCGAGGACGACCTCGAGATCGCGGTCCACCCCGGCCACCGTGTGCGCGGTGAGCATGATCCGCTCGGGGGCGTAGACGAAGCCGGCCCCCTCGGCGTGCCTCCGGCAACCGGTGGCGTATCCGGCCACGTGGACGACGCCGCCGAGCGCCACGGCGACACCCGCGGCGGACGCGGAGGGCAGGGCGGGTGCGGCGGACGGCCCGTACACCGCCTGCCGCCGGGGCGGGCCGGCGTCGCATGCGCCGGTGCCCGCCACGGGAAGGAGGGCCACGAGAGCGGCCATGACTCGAGTCGAAGTCCGCACCCGCTCACCTTAGATCCATGGATGGCCGGTCAACCAGCCACCGAAGATCGAATGGGTGTTTGAAAGCAGTGCGTATCCTGAGCGTATGAGTTCGTTTCAGGGGTCGTTGCTGGACTGGTGCGAGGAGACCGGCGTGGGCCCCCTCGGATCGTCGGTGCGGCGGGCGCCGCTCGGCCAGGGGGCGTGGATCGACGTCCGGCCGCACTGGGTCAGCGGGGCGGACGCGCTGTTCGAGCGCCTGACGCGGGTCGTGCCGTGGCACGCCGAGCGGCGGCACATGTACGACCGGGTCGTCGACGTGCCGCGGCTGCTGAAGTTCTACGACGAGGACGAGGAGCTGCCCGACCGCGTGCTCGACGAGGCGAGGGACGCGCTGAACGCGCACTACGGGGAGGAGCTCGGCGAGCGGTTCCGCACCGCCGGCATGTGCCTCTACCGGGACGGCCGCGACAGCGTGGCCTGGCACGGCGACACGATCGGCCGCGGGAGCACCGAGGACACCATGGTGGCGATCATCTCGGTCGGCACGCCGCGCCCGCTGCTGCTGCGCCCGCGTGGCGGAGGGGGCCCGGCCCTCCGCCACGACCTCGGCCACGGCGACCTGCTCGTCATGGGAGGGAGCTGCCAGCGCACCTGGGAGCACGCCGTCCCCAAGTCGAGCAGGGTCGCCGGCGCCCGGATCAGCATCCAGTTCCGCCCCCGCGGGGTCCGCTGACCCGCCCGTGCGGGACGTGCTCAGCGCCTCGCCGGGAACACGAGGGGGACCTCGGAGAGACCGATGACCCCGGCCGGCCAGCCCACCAGCGGCTGGAAGCCGGGGGCGAGCCCGTACGAGGGGATGCGGCGGTGCCACTCCCGCAGCACCATCGTGAACTCCATCCGGGCCAGATGGATGCCCACGCAGCGATGGGGGCCGCCGCCGAAGGTCAGGTGGTTGTACTTCCTGCCGACGTCGAACGCGTCGGGGTCGTCGAGCTCGGCCGGGTCCCGGTTGGCCGCCCCCAGCGCGACGCCGACGCTCGAACCGGCGGGGATGAGATGGCCGTGCAGCTCGACGTCCGTGGTGGCGACGCGCGGCAGTGTGCAGTTGGCGGGGTCGATCCGCAGCATCTCCTCCACCACCTGCGGGATCACCGACGGATCCGCGACGATCCTGGCCTGCAGGGCAGGGTCGGCCGCCAGCTTGGCGAACATCAGGCTGAGAGCCGAGGTGACGCTGTCGATGCCCGCGATGATGAACAGGAAGCACAGCCCCAGTGCCTCGGTGTCGGTGAGTGGATCGTCCCGCGTGGCGGCGAGCACATCGGCGAGCAGGCCCCCTCCCGTGCCCGCGCGGCAGGCGGCGACGTGGGCGGTCGTGTACGCGAACAGCTGCGCCGCCGACTCCATGACCTCGGGCGGCGGCGCGGCGGAGCCGGACAGGTCGGCCGACCCGACGATCGCGTCCTTCCATCCCAGGAGGCGGTCCAGGTCCTCGGGCGGCAGGCCGAAGAGGGTCAGGAACACCTGGGCCGGGAACGGCCGGGCCAGCTCGGCGACCACTTCACAGGAGTCGCGGCCCGCGATGCGGTCGATCAGGCCGTTGACCTGCCCGTGCGACGACCGCTCCAGCAGTGCCGCGGTCCGCGGGGTGAAGAACGGCTGCAGGATGCGCCGGTAGCGCGTGTGGCCGGGCGGGTCGGAGGCGATGGGCAGCAGCGGCACCGGGCTGCCCAGCGTCGCGAACGCCCGCTCGGAGGAGAAGATCTCCGGGTTGCGCAGCACGTAGTCGGCCGCCTCCCGGGAGGTGACGACGAACCCGCCGTTCTTGAGGCGTACGACGGGCCCGGCGTCGCGGAGCATGGCGTACGGAAGTGTGCGGTCCTGTGCCATCGGAAGCGATTCGAGGCTGATCGGCCCCTGCGGGTCGGCCTGCGTCTGGGGTCGCATGTGTCTCCTGCCCTCCGGTGCCGCCGGCGATCGGCTACGCAAAACCACCCAATTGGGGTGTTAGGCACCTGGCGCATCGTAGATCGCAGTCGATCACGAGGGAAGGGCCCGGCCGTACCCGCCCGACGGGACGGGGCGATCGGCTGGTAATCCTGGAGTCCGGCCCTCGCGGATCGCGGGGGACGCGTTCCCCATGCCAGGAAGGGCACCATGATCTCGCCACGCTATGCCGCAGCCCCCGGCCGCTACGAGTCCATGACTTACCGGCGCAGCGGACGGAGCGGGGTGCTGCTCCCCGAAATCTCGCTCGGGCTGTGGCACAACTTCGGTGACAGCGACAACTTCGACGTCCAGCGGGCCGTCCTGCGCCGTGCCTTCGACCTCGGCGTCACCCACTTCGATCTGGCCAACAACTACGGCCCGCCGTACGGCTCCGCGGAGGAGAACTTCGGCCGCCACCTTCAAGCCGACTTCCGGCCGTACCGGGACGAGCTGTTCATCTCCACCAAGGCGGGATACGACATGTGGCCCGGGCCGTACGGCGAGTGGGGGTCGCGCAAGTACGTGCTGGCCAGCCTCGACCAGTCGCTGCGCCGGATGGGCCTCGACTACGTCGACGTCTTCTACTCCCACCGCCCGGATCCGGAGACCCCGATCGAGGAGACGATGGGGGCGCTCGACCGGGCGGTCCGCTCGGGCAAGGCGCTTTATGCGGGCATCTCCAACTACTCGGCCGAGCAGACCGAGCGGGCGGCGGCCGTGCTGCGGGAGCTCGGCACGCCGCTGCTGATCCACCAGCCCAGCTACTCGATGCTGAACCGGTGGGTCGAGGACGGCCTGCTCGACACCCTGGAGACGGAGGGCGTGGGCTGCATCGCGTACTCGCCGCTGGCCCAAGGCCTGCTCACCGGCCGGTACCTCGACGGGAACATCCCCGGGGACTCCCGGATGGCGATCGGCCACTTCCTCAAGAGCGACCGGCTCACCCCGGAGCTGCTGGAGACGCTGCGCGGGCTCAGCAAGATCGCCCAGGCGCGCGGCCAGAGCCTCGCCCAGCTCGCCCTCGCGTGGATCCTGCGGGACCGGCGGATCACGTCCGTGCTGATCGGCGCGAGCAGCGTGGGCCAGCTTGAGCAGAACGTCGCGGCCATCGACGCGCCTGCGCTGTCCCCGGAGGAGCTCGCCGAGATCGACGGCCTTCTCTAGAACCGGCGGCCTCTCCGGCCACCCCTAGTGATCGTCCCAGTGGCCCGCGTGGGCGGCGTGGCGGTGGCCGTCATGCAGGTAGTCCACGTGGTCGTGGTGGCGTACGGACGAATGGCCGCAGCCCTCGCCGTGCTGATGCTCGTGCGGGTGCTCGACATGGCGCTCCGGCTCGCACTCGTCCCAGTGTCCCTCGTGGGGCCGGTGCAGATGCCCGTCGTGGGCGTAGTCGGTGTGATCGCCGTGCGGCACCGCCGGGTGGCCGCACTGCGGCCCATGCTGGTGCGTGTGCCCGCCATGGTCCTGATGGGTCATGACATTCCCCCTACCCCGCGCGGGTGGCTCTCGAAGGAGCCTACCCACCGTGCTACCTGGGCGAACGCCGGTCGCCCGCCCAGGTAGCGGGGGTCATCAGGAGCACGTGACGCCGTTGACCCGGAAGGGGGTGGGCCAGGGATTGGCCCCGGTGTGGCTGCCGTTGAACCCGACGGTCACGCTCTCCCCGGGGGCGAGGTCCCTTCTGTTGGAGAGGCCGGTGGCCGTCACGCTGGACCCGGTCTGCGCCCAGTCGGCCTCCCACCCGTTGGTCACGTGCTGCCCGGCGTCGGGGAAGCTGAAGGTCAGCCGCCACCCGGCGATGATCGTGCGGCCGGTGTTGCTGATCGTGAGGTTCGAGGTCATCCCGCCGAACCACGTGTACGAGGCGTAGCTCACACGGCAGGCGATGGCGGGGGTCGGTGAAGGGGTCCACGACGGACTGAAGACGACGTCGTTGTTGATCGTCACGCTGAGTGTGTCCGACCTGGGGCTCACCGCGCCCCATCGGTCGACGGCCACGACGTAGAGGGTGGCCACCCGGCTGGCGGTGCCGTACGGGGGGTACTCCACGACGACGGTGCCCTGGGTGACCGTCGGCCCGAACGTGCCCACCTTGTACGAGGTGCCGTTACGCTCCTCGAACACCTGGTAGCAGGCGATGCCCTCCGCGTCGGTGGAGGCTCCCCAGCGCAGCTCCACGTAGTTGTTCGCGACCATCACCTTCTGAGGCGTCCCCGGAGCGGTCGGCGGGGTCAGCGGGGGACGGCTGGGGGGATACGTCAGGGGGTCGTAGCACGGCCACAGGAGCGACGGTGACGGCGACGACGGTGGGGGTGCCGCCGTCGTCCCGGCCGTTCCCGCGGCCCAGGCGCTTCCGGCCGCCGGGATGAGGAAGGCGGCGGCGACGAGCGCCGCGGCGGCGGCCCAGAACGCAACCAACGATCTCCGCATCGACTCGCCCCTCACCTAGAGTGTCTGCCTGAGTGAAGCGTGATGTCGGAGCCCCGGCGGGTCAATACGGCTCCCCAGCCTCAGGGCGGGACGCACAGGTGGGCGGCGCGGTGCGATGAATTTTTCATTCCGCGGCGGGAGCGGACGTCAGTCGACCTCGGCGCTGCCGTTCACACGGAGCTTGCGCCGGGCACGCTCGTAGAACGTGGTGGTGCCGAGCCGGACGACCCGGGCGGCGGCGCGCAGCGCGGTCACCGTGAGCCGGTCGCCCGGCTTGAGACGCCCCCCGATCGCGCCGTCCACTTCGAGGGCGAGCTCCCCGCTGGTCGGCAGCACCTCCAGGGTGACCTCCTCGTCGGCCGACAGGACCAGCGCCCGGTTGAACGACGAGTGGGCCGCGGCGGGGACCACCAGGAACCCCTCGACGTTGGGCGAGACGATCGGCCCGCCCGCCGAGAAGCTGTACGCGGTGGAGCCGGTCGAGGTCGCGACGATGACCGCGTCCGCCGCGAACCGGACGAAGGGGTGCCCGTGGACCGACACCGCCACCGCGGCCAGGCCGTCGCCGGGAATCCGCACGAGGGCGATGTCGTTGAACGCCGTCACCGTGTGCCCGTCCTGGTCGATCGCCTGGACCGCCATACGGGGCTCCACCGTGTAATTGTGGTTGTCGATCGCCGAGAGCGTGGGCGCGAGCTCCTCCACGTCGATCTCGGCGAGGAATCCGAGACGGCCCAGGTTGACGCCGAGGACGGGGGTGGGCCGGCCGCTGATCAGGCGCATCGTGCGCAGCATGGTGCCGTCGCCGCCGAGGCTGACGAGCAGGTCAGCGCGGCTCACCAGCGCGTGCGCGTCGACCGAGACGGCGCTGCAGTCGATCCGGCCGACCTCCTCGGGGAGCCCGAGGACGGTGCCGTCACGCCCCCGCGCCCACTCGACGATGGTGTCGATGGCCTCCTTGGAGTCGCGCTGGGGGTGCAGTACGAGGCCGACCGTGCTGACCATGCCCATGACCACACTGTACGGCCACGGCGGTGCGGGCGAGGACGGCCGTCAGCCGGGCTCGTTCAGCGGCAGGTACACCCGGAAACGGGTGTCGCCGGGCTCGGAGTCCACCCGGATGTCACCGTGGTGCTTGTTCACCACGATCCGGTAGGAGATGTCGAGACCGAGGCCGGTGCCCTCGCCGACAGGCTTGGTGGTGAAGAACGGCTCGAAGATCCGGGGCCTGATGTCGGCCGGGATGCCGCCCCCGGTGTCTCCGATCTCGACGACCAGCCGCTCGTCCTCCCGTGATGTGCGGATGGTGAGCGTGCCGTCGCCGTTCATCGCGCCGATGGCGTTGTCGATCAGGTTGGTCCACACCTGGTTGAGCTCGGCGGCGTACGCCGGGATGGGCGGCAGCGACCGGTCGAACTCCTTGACCAGCCGCACGCCCCGCGGGATCTTGGCCTGCATCATCGTCAAAGTGGCCTTGAGCAGGTCGTGCACGTCGACCGTCTGGTGCGGGGCGCGGTCGAGCTGGGAGTACTGCTTGGCCGCCCCGACGAGCCCGGAGATCCGGGTCACGGCGTCGTCGATCTCACCCATCAGCAGCTCGGTGTCGATCGTGTAGCAGAGCCACCGGACGGCCGGCTCCAGGTTCTCCTCGCCGACGGCGCCCGCGATCTGGCCGAGCCACTCCACGTCGACGCCGCCGGCCACCAGCATGGGAGCGAGATCCCAGGCGCCCGTTATGTCACGCTCGTCCAGCCAGTCGGCGATGGCGTCCTCGGCGTCGGAGGTCTCCAGGGGAGACAGCGGCGCGGCGGAGGCGGCCCGCTTGACGGCGTCCTCCTGGAGTTCGACGAGATCGTGCAGCCGCCTGCCGTCGAGCCGCCCATCGGCGATCATGGCCAGTTTGTGACGCATGCCGGTCACCCGCTCGCGCAGCGCGGCCGTCGCCCGTACGGCCGCGGCGGCGGGGTTGTTCAGCTCGTGGGTCAGCCCGGCCGACAGCGACCCGAGCGCCAGCAGCCGCTCCCGCTCGCCGACGATCGTCAGGCTGGCCCGCATCCCGATGAACAGCCCTTCGAGCAGGTGCATGGCCATGGGGAACCAGTCGCGTACGCAGGCGGCCATGGTCTCGGCGGGCAGCACGAAGAACCGGGCCTCGGTGATCGCCCGCAGCGAGTTCATGTACACCTGGTCGATCTTGTCGCCGACGTAGGCCTGGGTGGCGCCGCCGTACACCCCGCGCTGCTCGGTGCGGGTGATCTCCACGTCGTCGCCGTGGATCCGCCTGCTCATCGCGATCGTGCCGTCGAGAAGCACGAAGAAGCAGGTGGCGGGCTCGCCCTCGGAGTAGACGGCGGTGCCGGCGGCCCGCTCCTCGACCCGGCCCTCCGCGGACAGGTGGGCGAGCTGGTCGTCGTCGAGCGATTCGAACAGGAAAAGGGTGCGCAGCTCGTCGGGGGTCAGCCGCGGTGTCATTGGGCCTCCAGGTAACGGTGGACGAGGGACACCGCCATGGCGCCCTCGCCGACGGCCGACGCGACGCGCTTGACCGAACCGGCCCGCACGTCACCGGCCGCGAATACGCCCGGCATGCTCGACTCCAGGTGGTAGGGATCGCGGGGAAGCGACCACCCCGCCGGGCGGCGGCCTTCGGCGAGCAGGTCGGTGCCCGTCATGACGAAGCCGTTCGCGTCGCGGGCGACCGCGGGGCCGAGCCAGTCCGTCTGGGGCCGGGCGCCGATGAAGACGAACAGCCATGAGGCGTCGACGGTCCTCGTCCCACCGGCACGGGACTCGCAGAGGATGAGCCGTTCCAGGTGGTCGCGGCCCTCGCCGCCTACGATCTCGGTGCGCGTGTGCACCTCGATCGCCGGGTTGGCCTCGATCTGGTCGATCAGGTACCGCGACATCGAGTAGTCCAGGCCGTCGCCCCGGATGAGGATGTGCACCTTGCGGGCGTACCGGGAGAAGTAGACGGCGGCCTGCCCCGCGGAGTTCGCCCCTCCGACGATGTAGACCTCCTCGCCGGCGCAACTCGGGGCCTCGGTGGCGGCCGAGCCGTAGAAGACCCCGCGGCCGGTGAGGTCGGCCAGGCCGGGGGCGTCGAGCCGCCGGTACGACACTCCGGTGGCCAGCACCACGCTGTGCGAGGCGATGGAGGTTCCGTCGCCGAACCGCAGCAGCGTGGTCGCCCCGCAGGAGTCCAGCCCGACGACCTGCCGGGTGGTGAGCAGCTCCGCGTTGAACTTGAGCGCCTGCCTGCGGGCGCGCTCGGTGAGCTGGGCCCCGGACACGCCGTCGGGGAAGCCGAGGTAGTTCTCGATCCGGCTGCTCTGGCCGGCCTGGCCGCCGGTCGCGCGCTGCTCCACCAGCAGCGTCCGGAGCCCCTCGGACGCGCCGTACACCGCGGCCCCCAGGCCGGCCGGGCCGCCGCCGATCACCGCGAGGTCGTAGAAGTCCAAGGTGGGGGCCGTGGTCAGGCCGACGTGCGTGGCGAGGTCGGCCTCGGCCGGACGGGCCAGCGGCTTGCCGCCCGCCGTGATCACCACGGGGATGTCCGCCTCGCCCAGCCCCGCGGCGGACAGCAGGCGCCCGCCCTCCGGCTCGTCCGCCAGCAGCCACCGGTACGGCACGAGGTTGCGGGCCAGGAAGTCCCGCACGGCGAACGAGCGCGCCGACCAGCGGTGGCCGATGACCTTGGTCTCCGGGATCGCCACGTCGGGAGTGCTCCGCCAGGCGTCGAGCAGCGCGTCGACCACCGGGTAGAGCTTCTCCTCCGGAGGGTTCCACGGCTTGAGCAGGTAGTGGTCGAGATCGACGACGTTGATCGCGTCGATCGCGGCCTCGGTGTCGGCGTAGGCCGTCAGCAGCACCCGGCGGGCCAGCGGGAACAGGTCCATCGCGGCCTCGAGGAACTGGATGCCGTTCATCTGGGGCATCCGGTAGTCGGCGAGCAGGACGGCCACCTGCTCGCCACGCAGCTTGATCTCGCGCAGGGCGTCGAGGGCGTCGGAGCCCGACTCGGCGCGGACGACGCGGTAGTCCTCGCCGTACCTGCGCCGCATGTCGCGGGCGACCGCGCGCGACACGGCCGGATCGTCGTCGACGGTCAGAATCGCGGGGTTCGGCATAAAACCATCAAATCACGCCTTTGTTACCGAAAATCCGGGGTAGGTCCGACGACGGCGGTGCCGGCCTGCGGCGCCTCGGTGTGCCCGCCCCCGTTGACGACCGCGCCCGGAGGGGCCGTAAGTCCCTGGCAGAGATGACCTCAGCCGCTCGCCGGGACGGGGAACACGGTGAAGGCCGGTGCTGACGAGGGAGGACGCCATGCCTATGAGCGTCGGAGACGTCATGAGCAGGTTCGTGGTGGCCGTCGAGACGGGCGCCTCTTTCGGCGACGTGGTCAGCGCCATGTGCCGCTTCCGTGTGGACGCGGTGCCCGTCGTGGACGCGGAGCGGCGCGTCGTGGGCATGGTCTGCGACGAGGACGTGCTGCTGAGGGAGATGGACAGGCGCGCGGGCGATCTCGTGTTCGAGGGCCGGGCCCGCCACCTGGAACGCCGCAAGTCGCGGGGCCGCACGGCCGCCGAGATCATGTCGAGCCCCGCCGTCACGGTCACCGAGGAGACGGGCCTTCGGCGGGCGGCGTGCCTGATGCACGCCAACAAGGTGCGGCACCTGCCGGTCGTCGACGCGGTGACCGGCCGCGTCACCGGCCTCGTACGGCAGGCCGACCTGATCAAGGCCTTCTGCCGGCCGTCGGAGGAGGTCCGCGACGACGTGCTCCAGGTGGTCGAGCGGTACTCCCGGCAGTGCGCGGTGAGGGTGGACGCCGGCGTGGTGTCGCTGAGCGGCAGCGTGGACCGCCGGTCCCGGCTCGCGGCGTTCGTCGACGAGGTGTGGCAGGTGGACGGCGTCGTCGACGTCGAGTGCGACGTCTCGTACGCGACCGACGACGTCACCAGGGCGGCCCCGGCCTGACGGACGGGGGCCGGCGTGGCCGTTCCGGGCGTCCGAGGGGACGCGAGGAGATCACCGGGGAAGGAGGGCCGTTCGATGGGTGTGGAGACGATGACCGCGGCGGACGTGATGAGCCGGACACTCGTCACCGTGGAGCCGGACGAGTCGCCGCTGATGGCGTGGGAGCTGATGCGGCGGGCGGCGGTGCACCACCTGCCGGTGGTGGACGCCCACTCGCGCGTCGTCGGCGTCCTGCGTCGCGAGGATCTCGCCTGCCACTGGACCGGGGGGCCGGCCGAGCAGTCCCGCGCGGGGGTCAGGGAGCTCCTGCGCGACACGCGGTGCCCCCACGCCATGCCCGACACGCCGCTGCCCGAGCTGGCTCTGCTGATGATCGAGGCGGATTGCGGGGCGGTGCCGGTGCTCGGCGCGGAGGGGACGCTGGAAGGCCTGGTGACCTCCTCCGACGTGCTCGCGGCGGTCGCGGGGAGGGGGCCCCGAGGCGGCGGGCCCGCCGACGTCAAGGGCGGCCTGTTCCGCCTGGAGCCCGTGCTGCCGCCCCGCTCCTGAGCCGCACGGCCCCGGGGGCGCGGGGTTCAGGCGTCCATGAGGAGGACGGCCGCGCCGTCGACCCGGTCGGCCGCGAGGTCCCGCAGCGCCTGGCCGGCCGCCTCGAACGGATACGGCGTGGTGGTCACGCGCGGACGATGGATCGCGGCCAGCCGCAGGAACTCCCGGCCGTCGTCGCGGGTGTTCGCCGTGACGCTGCGCAGCGTGCGCTCCTGGAAGAGGTGGCGCTCGTAGTTCAGCGGCGGGACGTCGGTGAGGTGGATGCCCGCCACGGCGAGCGTGCCGCCCCGGTCGAGGGCCGCCAGCGCGACCGGCACCAGGTCGCCCACGGGGGCGAACAGGATCGCCGCGTCCAGCGGCTCCGGCGGCGGGCCGGCGCTGCCCGCGGCCGACGCGGCGCCCAGCTTCAGGGCGAGCTCCCGCGCCGCCCGCGACCTCGTCATGACGTGTACGGTCGCCCCCTCCGCGACCGCGATCTGCGCGGTCAGATGGGCGGACGCGCCGAAGCCGTAGACCCCCAGCCGGCCTCCCGGCGGCAACTCGGCCCGGGCCAGGGCACGGTAGCCGATGATCCCCGCGCACAGCAGCGGCGCGAGCGTCTCCGCAGGGGCGTCCTCCGGCAGCGCGTACACGTAGGCGGCCGGCGCGGTGAGGAACTCCGCGTACCCGCCGTCGGCGTCCCAGCCGGTGTACGTGGACGCGGGGCAGAGGTTCTCGTCGCCGCGCAGGCAGTAACGGCAGGCGCCGCAGGTCGAGCGCAGCCAGGCCACGCCCACCCGGCTGCCGGGCGCGGGGCCGCTCGTGCCGGGGCCGAGCGCGGTCACCCGCCCGACCACCTCGTGCCCGGGGACGGTGCGAGGCCGCCTCGGCGCGAGGTCGCCCTCGGCGAGGTGCAGGTCCGTGCGGCAGACCGCGCACGCCTCCACCCGGATCAGCAGCTCGCCGGGCCCGGGCTCCGGCCTGGGCAGCCGCACCCGCTCCAGCGGCGACGGGGCCGGGAACCGTTCCCGGCTCGGCCCGGCTCCCGCTGAAGCGGCCGGGGCTCGTTGTGAGGACGGCCCGATGACGGGCCCCGGGCGGGCCACCACCCAGGCGTCCATCGAGGCGGTCATGCGGCGCCCCGGCTAGGAACGCTGGATGCGGCGGCCGGTGATGTCGACGGGTGCGATCCTGATGTACAGCTCCCGCTCGCCGCCCGCCCACGTGTCGACCCGTGGCTCGGCGGTGGTCGCGCGCTCCCTGTCGGTGATGTGGTGCGCGCCGCCCCGTACGAGCACGCTCCACCCCTCCCGCGTGTTCTCGTCGATGTGGTCGACCTCGAAGGCGACCATGAACTCGGCTCCGGCGACGCCCGTGCGGAGATCGGCGTCCATCGGGCCGCCGAAGGCCGTGCGGAAAAGCACGGCGCCCTGCTCGATCGTGTAGTTGACCGGGAGGATCAGCGGCCCGCTCGGGTTGTTGAACGCCACGCGGCCGATCCCTCCGGGGGAGATGAGCCGCAGGCACTCGTCCTTGTCGAGCCCCTGCAGTGCAGGCATACCAGGGGGCGCGGGCTCTCCGGCGGGGCCGGCGTACTCAGTCATTCGAAACCTCCGGTGGCAAACGCGGACACACAGCCAGCATCCCGCTCGCGCGGGGCCGGCGGCACCGCCATCGGTCCCTCCCGGGTGGGACGAAAGGCCCGGCTCGGTGGCCTTGGCCGCCGCTTGCCGGAAACCCTCCTTTATCCGCATGCCCACGATGGGCACCAACATCACATGGAAGTGCTGAGCAGCCGGATTCTCCTTCGACCGGCCGACCGGGCGGCGAGCCGCCGTTTCTACCGCGAGACCCTCGGGCTGGCGGTCTACCGGGAGTTCGGGCCCGTCGAGGACCCCGGCGTGGTGTTCTTCCTCGGGCAGGGGTTCCTGGAGATCTCGGGACGGGCCCAGGGCCCCGGCGGTGCCGGCCCGCAGATCTGGCTGCAGGTCCGCGACGTCCACGGCGAGCACGACCGGCTGCACGCCGCCGGGGTGCCGGTGCGGCGCGCGCCCCGGATGGAGCCGTGGGGCCTGCTGGAGATGTGGATCGAGGATCCGGACGGCACGCCGATCGTGCTGGTGGAGATCCCGGAGGGGCACCCGCTGCGGCGCGACCAGCGCACGTTCTCCCCGCGACCGGCGTGATCCAAATAAGGGACGAATTGCGCATTTCGTCGGTTTCGTTACAGGATGCTCCCGGCGAAAGGGTGGGACATCACATGGACGAGTTCACCGCCGAGCTCCACGCCCGGTTGCGGGAGACGCGGGCGGAGCTGCGGAAGGCCACGGAAAGCGGCGACGACCACCACGGAGTGGAGGTCCTGTCGAGCCGCCTGGACGCGCTGCGGCGGATCGCTGAGGATCACGACATTCCCCACGGCGGGGACGACGGCTGACACCTGGGCACGCGAGTCCGCCAGGTGTGATCACGTCCTTCCCGGCCGTACGCTTGAGTGAGACAGAAGTAGCCGTATTACCTACCAAAAATGTGGGACACTGAGGCATGAGCTCGTGGCCACGCGCTGAGAGTCCGATCACCGCCGCCATCCTGGCCGCGCGCTGGGTGCGTTCGGCCGCGGTCGACGACGAGGTGGGCCGCCACTGGCTGGCCAACCCCGATCCGCGCGGCCGGTCGGCCAAGGCCGGCCACCCCTCCTCCCTCTACTCCGGGGCGGCGGGGATCGTGCTGTTCTTCCTGGAGCTGGCGGCGGCCACCGGTCACCAGGCGTACCTCGACGACGCCAGGGCCGGCGCACGCCACCTGGCCCGCACCTGGAGGGACCAGGCCGACCTGACGCTCTACCACGGCCTGACCGGCGCGGTCTTCGCGATGGCGGAGACGGGGTGGGCCACGGGCGACGAGGAGTTCTCGGACGCGGCCCGCGCCGCCGCCGACCAGATCGTGCGCAGCGTGCGCCCCATGGGCGACGGCATCGGCTGGACCGGCGATCCCGCTCAGCGGGGGGACGGCGGCATCGTGCTCGGGCTGCTGCACGCGGCGGGCATCCTCGGCATGCCCGTCTACGAGGAGGTGGCGGTGGAGGCGGGGGAGCGGATCGCGACTCTCGCCGTCCCCGGCCACCGCTTCGGCGGCGACTCCTGCCCCGATCTTCCCGAGGACGCCGTGACGCCCGGGTTCCTGTCCGGCACGGCCGGCACCGCCTTCCTGCTCGCCCGGCTGTACGGCGTGACCGGCGGGGAGCGTTTCCTGACCGCGGCGCGCCGCGGGGCGGACTTCGTCCGCACGGTCAGCGAGGTCACCGGCGACTGCGCCCTCGTGCCGCACCACGTGCCGCAGGGGCGCCGGCTCCACTACCTGGGCTTCTGCTCCGGGTCGGCGGGGGTGGCCCGGATGTTCTACGAACTCCACCGCGTCACCGGCGACCGGGGCGACCTCGACTGGGTCGAGCGGATGGCCCACGGCATCGTGGGGGGCGGCGTGCCCGACCGGCACACCCCCGGCTACTGGAACGTGGCCTGCCAGTGCTGCGGGACGGCGGGGCTGCTGGAGTTCTTCATCGGCCTGTGGGCCGCCACCGGCCGTGAGCAGTACCTGAACTTCGCGCGATCGCTCGCCGGGAACCTCATCGATCGGGCGACCGACCACGACGACACCGGCTTCCGCTGGTACCAGGCCTACCGCCGCCTGCGGCCGGGGGAGGTCACGGCCGACACCGGATACATGGTCGGGGCGGCGGGGATCGCGTCGGCGCTGCTGCATCTGGACGCGGCGGGCCGGCCCGGCGAGCCGCGCCGGCTCATCCTCCTGCCGGACAACCCGTTCCCCGCCATCCCGATCCCGGCCGCCGTCCTCAGGGACGGCTCGGCCTGACCCGCCGCTCTCGTACGCGCGTCGGTGAGCGCGGCAGGGACTCCTAGGACAAATGTCAGCCTTCGGACGGGATCGATGAGACTGGCCGCCTGGCGCCCCGCCGGGGACGCTTGACGCATGCGCCGACTGCTTCCCGCCGTGGGGCTGTTCTTCCTGGCCCCTGTGGTCGCCGAGTTCCTGCTGGGCGACTTCCCGATCACCTATGTGGCCGCCCTCCTCCTGCTCGCCCCCCTGTACGGCGGGGGCGCCCTGTTCATCCGTGAGATCGCCCGCCGTACCGGTCGCGGCCGGCCCGCCATGGTCGTTCTCGCGCTCGCCTACGGGGTGTTCGAGGAGGGGATCGCCACCCAGTCCCTGTTCAACCCGGACTACGCGCACGCCCACCTGCTGGACAAGGGCTTCGTCCCGGCGCTCGGCATCGCGCTGCCGTGGACGCTGTTCGTGCTCGGCCTGCACACCGTGTGGAGCATCAGCGTCCCCATCGTCGTCGTGGAGGAGCTGGCCGGGAAGCGCGGGACGGAGCCGTGGCTGGGCCGGACCGGGCTCGCCGTCACCGCCGTGCTGCTCGTCGCGGGCGCGGCCGCCATCACCCTGACGACCTACGCCCAGTACCACTTCATGGCCTCGCCCTTCCAGCTGGCGGCGGTCGTGGTGATCACGGTGGCGCTGGTCGTCCTGGCCTTCAGGCTCCCTCGCGACGGCCGGGCCGGCTCGGACCGCCCGGCCCCGGGCCCGGTGCCGGTCCTGTGCGCCTCGCTCGCGGCGGGACTCGTCTTCATGCTCGCGGTGATGCTCCCCGCCGTCCCCGGAGTGCTCGTCCAGGCGGGCCTCTACGCCGGGGCGGTGTGGGCGCTGGTCACCTGGTCCCGGAGGCCGGGCTGGGGGAGCGGCCAGGGCGCCGCCCTGGCCGCCGGAGGCCTGCTCACCTATGCCTGGCACGGCTTCGTGCAGTCGCCGGTCGTCGAGACGCCGCCCGTCCTCGACCGGGTCAGCGACGTCGTGCTCGCCCTCGGCGCTGTGGCGTTGTGCGCGTGGGCTCGCCGCGCCGTGACGGCCCGCCGCGCCGTGACGGCAGGGCACGGCTGAAAATTTCACGCCGCCCTCCGCGTCGTCCCTGATAAGAGGGCCGGTCTTCGTCGACGGCGTTGACTAAACCGGTCAAGTTCACAACGCTTCGCAGCGGTCTTCGATGGAAGGACGGACCCATGCGACGCAGAGGCGCCATCCTCACCGCGCTCGGCCTCCTGGCCGCGGGCGGACTCGCCTTGGTGGCCACGCCGGCGGCGGACGCCGCCGTGGCGTGCAAGGTCACCTACACCACCAACGACTGGACCTCCGGCCAGGGGCAGGGCGGGTTCACGGCCGCCATCACGATCAGCAACGTGGGCGACCCGGTCAGCGGGTGGAGCCTGAAATTCGCCTTCCCGGCCGGTCAGCAGCTCACCCCGCCCGGATGGTCGGCGGACTGGAGCCAGTCGGGCAGCCAGGTCACGGCCACCAACCTGTCGTGGAACGGCTCCCTCGGCGCGGGGGCCACGACGAGCATCGGCTTCAACGGCACCTGGAGCGGCAGCAACCCCAAGCCGGCCTCCTTCACGCTGAACGGCGTCACCTGTGCGGGCGGCACATCCCCCTCGCCGTCTCCTTCGCCGTCGCCCACCCCGTCGCCCTCACCGAGCCCGTCGCCCTCACCGAGCCCTTCACCCTCGCCCAGCCCCTCGCCGAGCCCTTCCCCCAGCCCGTCGCCGTCTCCGAGCCCCTCTCCGTCGCCCAGTCCGTCGACGGGCGCGGCGCCCAAGCTGAAGGTCTCCGGCAACAAGATCGTCAACGCGTCCACCGGGGCGGCGTACCGGCTGCTGGGCATCAACCGGTCGGGCGGCGAGTTCATGTGCGTGCAGGGCCGGGGCATCTGGGACGGCCCGGTGGACGACGCCGCCATCGACGCGATGAAGGCGTGGAAGGTCCGGGCGGTACGCGTGCCGCTGAACGAGGAGTGCTGGCTCGGTCTCAGCAACATCCAGCAGGCCTACGGCGGAGCCGCCTACCAGAACGAGGTCAAGGCCTTCGTCAACCGGCTGATCGCCAAGGGCATCACCCCGATCGTCGAGATGCACTGGAACTACGGCCAGTACACCGGCCCGTCGTCCGGCTGCTCCGACGTCCACGCCACCTGCCAGAAGCCGATGCCGGACGCGCAGTACGCCCCGTCGTTCTGGACCGGCGTCGCGAACGCGTTCAAGGGCCAGACCGAGGTGGTCTTCGACCTGTTCAACGAGCCCTACCCCGAGCGAGCCACGGGCAGCACGTCCAGCGGCTGGGCCTGCTGGCGTGACGGCGGCACCTGCTCCGGCATCCCGTACCAGGTGGCGGGCTTCCAGACGCTCGTCAACACCGTACGGGCCACCGGGGCGGCGAACATCATCATGATCGGCGGCCTGGCGTACTCGAACGACCTGAGCCAGTGGCTCCAGTACAAGCCGTCGGACCCGCTGAACAACCTGGCGGCGGCCTGGCACGTGTACAACTTCAACGTCTGCGTCAACGCCTCCTGCTGGGACAGCCAGCTCGCCCCGGTCGCGGCCCAGGTCCCGCTGGTGGCCGGGGAGATCGGCGAGAACACCTGCTCGCACGGGTTCATCGACCAGGTCATGAACTGGTTCGACGCCAAGGGAGCCTCCTACCTCGGCTGGACCTGGAACGCCTGGGACTGCTCCTCGGGTCCCTCGCTGATCAGCGACTACAACGGCACCCCGACGAACTTCGGGGCCGGCCTCCGGGCGCGACTCCTGTCGAGCTAGCCGTACACCCCCGCGTGCCCCTCTTCCCCCTGCGGGGAAGGGGGGCACGTCCATGTCCGGGCCTGTCTGGGGGGTTTGCGACTGACTGTCCGTGAAGTCGGAAAGTAAAATCTGCGTCCTGAATGCTGCAAGATGCGATGTTCCTGGCTTAGTGTCCGATTACTCACCCGTGACTGAGTCAGGAGATCCCCCATTTCCAGCATCGCGGACAGACGAGACGACGCCGTCGCGCAGCCGGTCAGCCCGGCCGAAGGCGCCACGCACACGCACGCCCAGTGCCCCATGGTGAACGGGGAGCCGGTGCTGTTCAAAGGCACTACGACCGCCTCGTACTTCTGGGACGACGGCTCGGGCGTCAACGGCGACACCGGGGCCCCCGCCTCCGGGGAGCCCATGCAGAAGGGCCTGGCGGCCAGCCCCAGCTGGCCGATGGGCACCAAGGGGTACGTCATCCACAACGGCAAGCTGGCGGAGTTCTTCATCGGCGACCGCGGCCCGGGAGCACCGTCGAGCGACGGCGTCATGCTCGACCTGGACGGCAAGACGTTCGCCAAGCTGACCGGCGGCAGCTGGGACGACGACTCACTCACCGTCCAGGACGCCGGCGGGGTCGGCCACATCCCGGTGCAGTACGTGATCACCCGATGGGGCTCGGGACCCGGTAAGAAGGGCGCCCCGATGCCGTTCTCCACCGGCGCCTACGGAGTGTCCGGCGACCCGGCCCCGCCGCCCCTCTGCTCCGCCAAAGCGGCCGCGGCGGCAGCGGCGGCGGCGTCTCCGCCCCCGGCGGCCGGTCCTCAGACCGCCACGGCGAGCGCTGGGAAGCCCGCCCCGGCCGATCTCGCCGGGGCCGCGGCGGCGGATCACCCCGGCGCCGCCGCCGGTGCCGGGAATGCGCCGGAAACGGCCGTGGCCGGCTCGGCGAAGCAATCCATGGAAGCCCAGGGCGTCGGTGGCGCCGTGAACAGTGGGCCTGTGAACAGCGCGTCTGTGCACAGTGAGACCGGGCACGGTGAGACCGGGCACGGTGAGACCGGGCACGGTGAAGCCGCGCATGCCGAGGCTGGGCGCGGGGGGTCCGGGCACGGCTGGGCGGCGCCGGGCTTCGTGTCGGTCTCCGCGACCGGTCCACAGGGCGATCAGGGGTTGCCGGTTCCCGTGCTGTCCGCCGCCATCGTGGCGTGCGCGCTCGCCGTCGGCGGCGCGAAGGCGCTGCGCCGCCGCGGCCCCGGCCACGGCACGTGCGAGCAGGTGCGAACGGAGCCCGCGGGCTAAGCCGGCCGCCTGGCGCGGCCTGGAGTCAGGCGCCGTGCGAGCGTCTCCAGCATGGCGGCGACCTCCCCGATCTGCCGCGCGTCCTGCGTCCCCAGCGCGGCGCCGAGGGCGTCGTCGATGGAGGCCGACCGGACCGTCGCGACCCGCTCGGACACCTCGGGGGCCTCCGAGACGAGGAGGCGGCGCCGGTCGCCGGGGTCGTTCGCCGTCAGGACCGCTCCCGCCTCCCGAAGCCGGGCCACCGCGGCCGACACCGCGCTCTGCGGCAGGCCGGTCCGCCGCGCGATCTCGCCGACCGAGGTCTCCGGATGTTCGCGCACGTCGGTGGCCACGATCAGGACCGTGCGGACGCCGGTGGAGTGCGTCCCGACGCCCTCCGTGGGCATCGCCTCTTCGCCGATCTTCATCAGAGTGCGTCCAAGCAGGAACAGCTCGACTCCGTTCACGTCCCCCAAGATACATCCACATTGATGCATCAATCTTGATGTATCTGTTCTGATATATTAGCCTCGCTCGCATGGCTGACATGAGCAAGGGCGTGCTGCGGGTTCCCGGCGCGCGGCTGTACTACGAGGTGCGGGGCGACGGGCCGCTGCTGCTGATCTCCCAGAGCGGGGAGGGTGACGCCGGCCGCAGCGTCGACCTGGCCGACCGGCTGGCCGTGGATCACACGGTGGTGACGTATGACCGGCGAGGGCTGTCGCGCAGCGTGCCGGACGACCCGGCCCGTGCCGTGACCCTCGCGGAGCACGCGGACGACGTGCACCGCCTCCTCGCCTCACTCACCGGCGAGCCCGCGTTCATGCTCGGATGCAGTCTCGGCGCCGTGATCGGCCTCCACCTGGCTGTGGACCATCCCGGCCAGGTGAGCGCGCTGATCGCGCACGAGCCGGTCGCGCCCTGGCTGTTGCCCGGCGCCGAGCGCGCCCTTCACGAACGGGAGCTGCGGGACATCCAGGAGACGCACCGCAGGGGAGGCATGGCCGCGGTCGTCAAGGAGATCGCGAAGTCCCTCGGCATCGATCCCGAGGGGCAGGCGACGGAGCCGGGAGTCACCCGGCACCCGTTCACCCCCGAGCGGGCGGCGAACTTCGCCTTCTTCGTCGAGCGCGACTTCGACGCGGTCCTCGCCGGCGCTCTCGACGCCGCCGCCCTGGCGACCTTGTCCACCCGCGTCGTCCCCGCCGCGGGACGCGCCACTCCGCGTACGGTCTTCGACCGGCGGTGCGCCTCCGCGCTGGCCGCGATCACCGGCGTCCCGCTGGAGGAGTTCCCAGGAGGCCACAACGGCAACCTGACCCACCCCCGGGCCTACGCGGCGCGGGTCCGCGAGCTGTTCGGAGACCCGGTCCTTCCCCCGTCCACGGGAGCACGAGCGCATACGCGATGAGGCGGCCGAGCGGGCCTCAGGGGCGTCGCCGGCGCCGGTGGTCTGAATCTTTCATCGCGGAACGGAGGCCATCAGGCCTGACCGTGTCCGGGTGACACCCGTTGTTGACGGTGCCAGGGCCGCGAAATGAGGCTTTTGGCAAGTCTGTCGACGCAAGGGGGCACATCGATGAACAAGACATTGCTGGGAGTCGGCGCGGGCACGGTGCTGGCGGCCGCCGCCCTGGCGTTCCCGGCGGTGGGAAACGCCGCCGCCCAGACCGCCGGCGCGACGTCCACTGTGACGTCCACTGTGACATCCACTGTGGCGTCCACCCCGACGCCCGGGACGGGGTCCACTCCGACACCCGGGCCGTCCGGCTCGACGCCGTGCGACACCGGCCGGACGGCGCCCAACCCGCCGACCGCACCCGGGACGCCCGAGGTGGTGCAGGTGATCCTCAACCAGGCGACGCTGCGCTGGGCTCCCGCCACCGACCCGGACGGCATCGTCTGTTACTCCGTGTACGAGAGGCAGGGGGGCGTCGACATCCTGCGGGCCACCTTCCGGCCCGCGGTCACCGAGGGGTCGATCATTCTGCCCTTCCCCTCGATTGGCGTGCCGTGGGAGATACATGAGCTGTACGTCGTGGCGACCGACGCGAACGGGGTGTCCGGGCCCAAGTCCGGATCGGTCATGGTGAAGATCTACAACGACCTGGTCTCGCCACCCATCAAGTGCAAAGTGGACTACAAGTCCAAGACGTGGAACGGCGGGATGTCCACCGTCATCTCGATCACCAACACCGGGTCCACGCCCCTCACCGACTGGTCGCTGTTGTTCGAGTTCCCCTCGGCCGGCCAGCGGGTGACGTGGGGCTGGTCGGCGCAGTGGAATCAGACAGGGCCGGCGGTCTCCGCCAGGGGACTGGAGTGGAACCGCGACATCGCGCCGGGACGGACCCTGCGCGTCGGCTTCAACGGCACCCACACCGGGACCAACCCCGCGCCGAAGGAGATCTACGTCAAGGGCGCGCACTGCGTCTGATCCGGCACGGGCCCTCCCAGTGAGAGCGGGAAGGGCCGGGGGCGCGTCTCACCCGCGCCTGCGCCCCCGGCCCTTCAGGACGTTCGACACGTGCTTGAGGATCCGGTCCCAGTCGGAGCCGAACGGGTTGTCCTGCACGAGGTAGGTCCATGTCGCGGTGGGCCGCTTGAGGCCCTGCTCCGCCAGGTCCCTGGTGACGTCCGCCTTCTCGAACGTCTCCTTCGAGCGCCGCTCGACCTCGTCCAGCAGGGCCCGGTACGCGGGGACGGCCTCCTTGTTGAACTCGTCGAGCGGGTTCAGCCGTCCGAGCGCCCGCAGGTGGATGCCCTCACGGAGGTCGGACAGGAATCCGAGGTGCTCGGTCCAGCAGCGGTCGAGGTGGAACAGCACGATCTGACGGGCCGCCGCCTCGACCACCTCCGCACCGGCCGACTCCACAAGCTCCCGGTACCGGTCCGGGCAGGCCTGCCGCAGCGCCTCGGCCCCCGCGTCGCCGTGCAGCACCCGCTCGCGCTGCTCCAGGATCTGCGCCCGCTGCCGCTCCAGCAGCCTCGTGTACCGCCAGGTGTTGCGGTGGATCTCCAGGTTGACGCCCTCGGCGATCCGCTGGGCGTGGGCGACCAGCTCGGCGGCGTGGGCGCCCCGCACGACCCCGCCGGCGTCCGCCGCGGGCAGCGGCTCCTCGGGGATGTACGCCGTGAGAAGGGCGTCCTCACCGCTGACGAAGAAGACCGAGCCGCCGGGATCGCCCTGCCGTCCCGCCCGGCCGCGTAGCTGGTCGTCGAGCCGGCTGCTCTCGTGGCGCCCCGTCCCGATGACGTAGAGGCCGCCCAGCGCGGCGACCTCCTTCTCCTGCTCCGGGTCGCCCGCGCCGAGACGGATGTCGGTGCCGCGGCCGGCCATCTGGGTGGACACAGTGATCGCGCCGCGGGTGCCTGCCCGGGCGATGATCGCCGCCTCCTCCGCGTCGTTCTTGGCGTTGAGCACGACCGGCGACAGCCCGCGGGCGCGGAGCGCCTCGTCGAGCTCCTCGGACTCGGCGACGTCGAGCGTGCCGACGAGGATGGGCCGCCCCGTGGCGTGCTGGGCGGCGATCTCCTCCAGCAGCGCGCTCTGCTTGTCCTCCGCCGTGGCGTAGATCCGGTCCGGCTCGTCGATCCGTACGCAGGGCCGGTTCGGCGGGATGACGGCGACCCTCAGGTCGTAGAACTCGCGGAGCTGGTCACCCACGGCGACCGCCGTCCCGGTCATGCCGCATATTTCGGGATAGCTGCGGATCAGGCCTTGGATGGTCAGCGAGTCGAGGATCTCGCCCGTCTCGGAAGCGGGGAGCCGTTCCTTGGCCTCCACGGCGGCCTGCAGGCCGTCGGGCCACCGCTGGAGGATCGCGACCCGGCCCCGGGAGGCGCTGACCAGGTGGACCCGGCCGTCCCTGACGATGTAGTCGACGTCCCTGGTGAGCAGCGCGTGGGCGTGCAGGGCCAGGTTGACCTGGGTCACCGCGTGCGGATGCTCGTAGAGGTCGATGCCCAGGGCCTTCTCGACGGTGTCGGTGCCCTTGGGGGTGAGGAAGACGTTGCGGCCCTCCTCGTCGAGCGTGTAGTGGTAGCCCCTCGAAAGCCGCCGCATCAGCGCGGCCATCTCCGGCAGCGCGGTCCCCGGGTCGGCCGCACCGGCGAGCACCAGCGGCACGCGGGCCTCGTCCACCAGCACGGAGTCGGCCTCGTCGACCAGCGCGACCTGGGGAGAGGGCACCACCAGCTCGGCCGGGTCGGTGCGCAGCCGATCGCGCAGCACGTCGAAGCCGAGCTCGCTGACGGCCGCGTACGTGACATCACGCTTGTACGCCTCGCGGCGCGCCTCCGGCGCCGAGTCCTCGGTGATCCATCCCGTCGTCAGGCCGAGCTCCTCGTAGAGCGGGGTCATCCACTCCGAGTCGCGCCGGGCGAGGTAGTCGTTGACCGAGACCGCGTGCACCCGGCTGCCGCGCAGCGCGTACCCCGCGGCGGTGAGCGCGCCCACCAGGGTCTTGCCCTCGCCGGTCGCCATCTGGACGGCGTGCCCGTCCAGCATGGCGAGGACGCCGACGAGCTGCACGTCGAAGGGCCGCTGGCCGAGCGACCGCCGGGCCGCCTCGCGGACAACGGCGCAGAACTCGGCGGTACCGACCCAGGCGGGATCGAGGCGTGCGGGGCGCAGGTCCGCCCGGCGGGCCACCTCGTCCTCCAGCTTTCCGGCCTCGGCGACGATCCGCTGAAACGGTGCCAGGTCAACGCTTCCCGGTTTGTCGAGGAAACGTCTGATCCATGCACCTACCCGCGCCATGCTCGCTCCAACGACTCGCCCGCCGGACTGGTTCCGTCTGCCCGTTCATGGTGCCATCATCCGGTCCCGAGCCCGCGCACGCGGCTTCGTATGTACCTGACATGGCCTGACAGGTACGGCGGGCAGGATGGCGTGCATGACAACAATCGCGAAGCTCATCGCCGTGACCATGGACTGCGCCGACCCCAAGAGGATGGCCGACTTCTACTCCCAGGTCACCGGATTCGAGGTCCAGTACGCCGAGGCGGAGTACGCCGGGATCGGCGACGGGACCACCAGCATCTACTTCCAGCGCGTGCCGGAGCGCGAGGCGCCGAGCTGGCCGGGCCCGGACAAGCAGTTCCACCTCGACTTCCGGGTGCCGGACGTCGACAAGGCGGTCGAGGAGTACGTCGAGCTCGGCGCGACGAAGCCCGAGTTCCAGCCCGGGCAGGGCTGGGTCGTGCTCGCCGATCCCGAGGGGCACCTGTTCTGCGTCTGTCCTGAAAGATCCTGATCTGGTCGGAGGGCGACGATAGGGGGAGGTTGTCCAGCAGGCGGCCACGGCAGCGGAACTTTGTCCCTAAGCTTGCGGGGTGACCCTCGACCACCGACACACCGGCCGGCGCCCATGATGTGGGTGGGAGTGGCGATCGCCCTCGTCGGCGCGCTGGGATACGCGCTGGGCGCGGCGCTGCAGCAGTTCGAGGCGGTGAGCGAGGGGGCGACGTTCGCGCTCGTACGGCGCCCCCGCTGGCTGATCGGCGGCATCATCGGCTTCGCCGGCGCGTCGCTGCACGCCGTGGCGTTGAGTCTCGCGCCGCTCGTCGCGGTCCAGCCGGTGAGCGTGGCGACGCTGGTCTTCGCCGTGCCGCTCGCGGCGACGCTGCACGGCAGGCGCCCCCGCCGGGCGGAGATCCTGGGATCGGTCGCGGTGGCGGCCGGCCTGCTCGGGCTCATGCTGCTGGTGCCGGCGCACAACGTCACCCCGGTCCTGTCCGACAGGGACGGGATCGGGCTGATCGCCTGCGTCGGCGGGATCGCCGCCGTCACCTTCTTCGTGGCGCGCTGGCTCCGCGGCCCCGTCAAGGCGCTGCTCATGGCGATCGGCGCGGGCTCGGTCACCGCGACGGTGTCCACGTTCGTGCGAGTGGTCGGCGGCGGGCTGAACGGCGACCTGAGCAGGCTGCTCCACTGGTTCACGCTGGCGATCCCGGTCCTGCTCGTCTGCGCCATCGTGCTGCTCCAGAAGTCGTACGCCGTGGGCTACTTCGGAATCGCCTACGCCGGGGTGCAGGTGGTCGACCCCCTCACGTCGGTCACCGCGGGAGCCGTGCTGCTGGGGGAGTCGCTGCCCTCGGAGGCGGGCAAGGCGATCCCGGCCCTGCTCGCCGCGGCCGTGCTGATCGCCGGGACCGTGACACTGGGCCGCCTGGCCCCCGACCATGGGCGGGCCACCGCGGTCTCGGAGGGACTTCCCGACGCCGTCGGCGCCGGCCGCGCCTGAGCGAGTCCGCGCAGGACGTGGCTGCCCACGGACTCCCGCCAGGAGCGGGTCGAGGAGCTCAAGGCGATGGGCTACGAGGTGGTCTTCGACCGGGAGGGATACGTGGTGCTCCACCGCACCGGCCCACCGGTCACCCCGGCCAGTTGAACACGTCGTCGAACTGGCGGAGGGTGACGTTCGGGCCGAGCCCGCCCGCCGCCGCCATCAGCCCGTCGCGGGCCGCCACGGCCACCGGATTGCGCCAGCGGGTGAGCCGCCCGATCGCGCGGGACCGCCGGACGATGGGCCTCGTCCTCGCCGTACGGGCGGCGGAGTAGGCCGCGAGACCGCCGGGGGTGCCCGCGACCTCCGCCAGCACGACCGCGTCCTCGATCGCCTGGCAGGCGCCCTGCCCGAGGTTGGGCGTCATCGCGTGGGCGGCGTCACCCAGCAGCGCGATCCTGCCCTGATGGAAGGCGGGCAGCGGCTCGTCGAGGCAGTTGATGTCGTGCCGCAGCACGGCGGCCGGGTCGGCCGAGGCGAGCAGGGCGGGGATCGGCTCGTGCCATCCGCCGAACAGGCGGATCAGCTCGTCCTTCTCACTGGCCGCCCGCTCCCCGGCGGGGACGGTCGCGGTGGCGTAGCAGTAGACCTGGCCGCCGGCGAGCGGCATGACGCCGAACACGAGACCCGGGCCCCACGTTTCCGACGCGGACAGGGGCCCCGGCGCGGGCGCGACCAGGCGCCAGCTCGTCACCCCCGCGTACACCGGGTCCGGGTGGCCGGGGAACAGCGCCTTCCTGACCGCCGAACGTATGCCGTCGGCGGCGACCACCAGGTCTCCCTCCAGCGTCCCTTCCGCCGTCGTGACGCGGCCCGTCCCGGGGTCGGCGGCCTCGGCGCGGGTGTTCACGCGCAGGGCGCCGGGCGACAGGCGGCCGGCGAGGATGTCCACGAGCGTCGAGCGCAGGAGCAGCACGGTCGGATCGCCGTACCGGGCGGTGGCCGCCTCGGCGCTCGTCCGGGACAGCCAGCGGCCGCTCGCCCTGCGGATGCCGGCGTCTCCCTGGATCGCCGAGAGCTTCCTGACGTCGTCGCCGGCGCCGATGACGTCGAGCGCCTTCAACGCGTTCGGCGCCACGGCCAGCCCGGCGCCGACCGGCTCGACGGAGGCGGCCTGCTCCAGGACCGTCACCTCCCAGCCTTTCGCCTCCAGGGCGACGCCCGCCGTCAGGCCGCCGATGCCCGCCCCGATCACCACTGCTCGTGCCATGACGCCTCCTACTACATCTGTAGTTTGAGCTTACTACGCCTGTAGTGAGGCCGGTAGGATCGGATGGTGATCAGTCAGCGGGCGGCCCTCGTCGCGGACGCGGCAATCGGCATCCTGGCCGGCCGTGGGATGCGCGGCCTGACCCACCGGGCGGTCGACGAGGCGGCCGGCCTGCCCGCGGGGTCCACGTCCAACCACGCCCGGACCCGGGCCGCGCTGCTGGAGCTGGCGCTGGTCCGCCTGGCCCAGCTGGAGGAGGCCGCTCTGTCCGCCGTGCTGTCCGGCGCTCCGGCAGGGGAGCCTCCCGTCGCGCCTTCCGAGCCTCCCGTGGTGCCTCCCGTGGTGCCTTCCGGGGCTGCCGTGGCGCCTTCAGGGCGCTCGGAGAGCCTCGCCGGGCTCGCCGGGCTCGCCGGGATGCTGGCCCGGGCGACCCACGCCGCGTTGACCGAGCATCGGCGGAGCACGATCGCGCGGTACGAGCTGGCACTGGAGGCCGCCCGGCGTCCCGAGCTGCGCAAGGTGTACGACGAGATGGGCCGCCGGTTCCGGGAGCCCGCCGCCGCCCTCCTGGCCGCCGCCGGCTCGCCCGATCCCGTACGGCACGGCAGGCAGCTCGTGGCCTACGCGGAGGGCCTGCTGTTCGACGCCGTGGTGGGGGCGGGGGAGACCCCCTCGCTGGAGGACCTCCACACGGCCTTCCGCGAGTTCCTCCAGCCCTTCCTGCCCTCGTCAGGCTAGGGCTGCCGAGTCTTGTCCCCGTACCCTCTTCGGGGGATCGACTACGGCATAAGGTTCCTCAGTACCGCCTCCATGTCGTCCCAGCCGTCGTCGCACTGGCGAGCCCGTCCTGGCAGCGAGAGGTGTGGCTGGATCCGGGCGAGTTCGAGGTTCTCGGCTACGTGGTGCATGTCCTGTTCGACGACTTCTGCGACGCAGACGATCCGAGTTTCTGGCTGGGAAAGAGCCTGGAATCGCCGGGCTGGCCGGTTGTGCTGGCCGTGGCGGCGCGGCTCGCGCAGGTGCTGGTGAAGAACGACCTCGCCGCTTTGAGCGGGCTGCATGAGGCCGGGCATCGCCGGCCCGCCCTTCTTCCCACCGCCGATGCCTGAATCACCTGGCTTCGATGCCCGGACATATCGCACTGTGCCTCATGTGGGCGTCGCCACAGCGTGCTCCGCTCGTATGGCCGGGGCGTGCGGGTGTGAGACGTGCGCGGTGGGCGGGCCACTCGTCGTCGAGCATGGATGGACGGCGCTGTCGCGCCAGGTGCCGTCCCGTCGGTGGGACTTCGATCTGTGCTTTCAGTGCTCAGCTCGCATCACGTAGAGGCTCAAACTGGACGCTGAGCCGCATCTCCAACGCCTCCGCGAGCCTTTCCAGCATCGGGATGGTCGGCATCGTCCCGCCCGCTTCGAAGCGAGCCACCGCGGGCTGCTTCAGCCCTGTGCGGTCGGCCAGGTCGGCCTGTGTCAACCCGAGCTGCTCACGGCGCAGCCGTACCGCCTCACCAAGCTCGAACCGGATTCTGGCCGCCTCATACGCCGCACCGGCTCCGGGACGGCCCATGATCTCAGCTCGCTTCTCGGCCCATGCCCTGCGCTCGGCCATGCCGTTCACTCCTCATCCGCCGTGTGAGCCTCAGCGGCGCATCGCCGCAGGGCACGCCACGCACGCTCGATTCGGCGGGCTCGCGCATCCGCTGCTTCCGGAACACCGTCAACAGGATGATCCGCCTGTCCTTGGCGAGCCAGTACGTGATCCGCACTGCCTCCCTGTCGAGGTGAAAGCGCAACTCGCGAAGCTTGCCGCGAAGCTGACGCGTGCAGGGCTCGTCGAGCAGTACGCGCGCTCGGCCAACAGGTCGATGTGAAACGCTGCTGTCTCCTGGCCTTCCTGATCAAGTGCGTCGAACCACTCATCGATCTCCGGCTCCAGTTCCACCTCTCCCCAGTCAATAACACGGACGTTATATGCGATGCAAGGGGCGCGTTCCGGAAATGCGGAGTCCGGAGCTTCTCGGCGTCGGGGGCGGCGGAGGGCGGCGGTCCGGTCGGACTTCGGGATGCGCCTTCATGCGTATTCGGCCGGCGAGGGCGTGCCGGTGAGACGTGCGCGGTGGGCGGGCCACTCGTCGTCGAGGATGGAGTAGACGGCGCTGTCGCGCCAGGTGCCGTCCCGCCGGCGGTACTGCCTGCGCAGCACCCCTTCCAGGGTGCCGCCGATCCGCTCGATCGCCGCCCGCGACCGGAGGTTGCGGACATCGGTCCGCAACATCACCCGGGTGTACGCCATCGGGCCGAAGGCGTGGTCCAGCAGCAGGACCTTGCACTCGGCGTTGACGCCCGTCCCCCAGTGGGCCTTGCCGTACCAGGTGGAGCCGATCTCGACGCTCTCGTCGAACCCCTCGACGTCGTGGAAGCAGGTAGAGCCGATCGCCTCGCCCGTCGTTCGCAGAACCACGGCGAACGGGACGGTCCGGCCGCCGGCCTGCCGTTCGAGCAGCGAGGCGATGTGGCGCCGCATCGCCTCCTGCGACGCGGGGGGCGCCGACGGCCGCCAGCGCCAGATCTCCTCGTCCCCGCCGCCCGCGGCCAGCAGGCCGGGCGCGTGATCCAGGGTCAGTGGCACGAGTCGTACGGCGCGGCCGTGCAGGGTTACCGGTGAAGGCATGGTGGCGGTCACGTCCGAAACGCTAGCGGCGCGCCACGCGGTGCTGAACAGCCACTTCCGCTTATTTCCGGGGAACCGGCCGCGCGGCGGACGGGGTGGCCGGTCACCCGGGGTGGACACAGGGAAGCTCTCCCCTCATGGCTTCTCCGCAGGTCGCGGCATTGCTCCTCCCCTCTGAGCCGCGTTAGCGTGGTGTCATGTGCCTCGGTGATCCCTGTCGCGAGGGGGCGATAACGATGGTCACCGCTCGAGAAGTGAAAGATCGAGTGTTCAAGGCTCTCAACGACCATGATTTCGACGCGCTACTTGAGTGTTTCGCCCCGGACGCTGTTTACGTCAACCCCGTAGGCGTCACCGAAGGGCGCGAGCAGATCGTCTGGTATTTCGACCACCTGCTCAAGGCTTTTCCCGATCTGCACCTGACACCGTGGCAGTTGATCGCTGGGGATTCCGAACCGGCTGTCGTGGAGTACACGATGACGGGTACGCATCTCGGGCCGCTTCTCCTTCCCGGGGGCTCGGTGCTGGAAGCAACGGGACGCCGCATCACGATCCGTGCGGCAGGGATCGCCTCCATAGAGAACGGTCAGATCATCACCGATCGGGACTATTACGATCAATTGGAGCTGTACAGCCAGCTTGGCCTCTGCCTGCCGGAGACCGTGGCCTGACCGTCTTCACCCTCGCGGTCATGCCCGGCCGCATCGGCGGGGCCGACGCCCCTGATCAGCGATTTCGCCCTGTTCCAGCTAGCCGCCCGGCGGCTCGGGCCGTGGTCGACATGCATACCGTCTGGTCGGTACGCTGACGGGTGTGAACGAAGAGCTGCCCGGCCTCGACCTCACCCGTCTCGCCGATCACCTGGGGCGGAAGGGCCTCACCCGCGGGCCGCTCACCGCCGAGCTGATAACGGGCGGCAAGTCCAACCTCACCTACGTGGTCCGGGACGGCGACCGCGCGTTCGTGGTCCGCAGGCCGCCGCTCGGCCACGTCCTGGCGACGGCCCACGACATGGGCCGCGAGTACCGGGTGCTGACCGCGCTCGCCGGCACCCCCGTGCCGGTGCCGCGCACCTTCCATCTCTGCCGGGACCCGGAGGTGCTGGGCGCGCCCTTCTACGTCATGGAGTACGTCGAGGGCGGCCAGCCGCCGCTCGACCCCCGGCTCGCCCACGAGCTCGTCGACGTGCTGGCCGCGCTGCACTCGATCACCCCCGACAGCGTCGGCCTCGGTGACTTCGGCAGGCCCGAGGGTTTCCTGCGGCGCCAGGTGGGCCGGTGGAAGCGGCAGCTCGACGCGTCCCGCAGCCGTCACGTCCCCGGGATCGACGAGCTGTACGACGGGCTCGCGCGGGACATCCCCGACTCCGGCAAGCCGGCGATCGTCCACGGCGACTTCAAACTCGGCAACACGCTCATCGCCGGCGGCCGGGTCAGGGCCGTCCTCGACTGGGAGATGTCGACGATCGGCGACCCGCTCACCGACCTGGCGCTGTTCCTGCTGTACGGCGAGTTCGTCGCCCTCGACAGCGGCACGCCGGGAGAGGCGCCGGACGGCCGGGAGCTGACGGCGCATTACGGCGAGGCGTCCGGCCGGGACCTGTCCCGGCTCGGCTGGTACGTCGGCCTGGCCTGCTTCAAGCTCGCGGTGATCGCCGAGGGCATCCACTTCCGCTACACGCAGGGGCTCACGGTCGGGGAGGGCTTCGCCGAGGTCGGCGAGCAGGTCGCCCCCATCGTGGCCCGCGGGCTCATGGAGGTCTGATGGATTTCGGGTTCGACACCAGGACCGAGGAGCTCCGGGAGCGGCTGCTCGCCTTCATGGACGAGGTCGTGCTGCCCGCCGAGCCGGCCTTCCACGAGCAGGCCGCCGGGAGTGGGTGGGGCCCTCCGCCGATGCTGGAGGATCTCAAGGCCGAGGCGCGCAGGCGCGGTCTGTGGAACCTGTTCCTGCCGGGCGAGCGCGGCGCCGGCCTGACCAACCTGCAGTACGCGCCGCTCGCGGAGATCATGGGCAGGTCGCCCGGCATCGCCCCGGCGGCGACCAACTGCGCCGCGCCCGACACCGGCAACATGGAGCTGCTCGCGCAGTTCGGGAGCGAGTGGCAGCGCAAGGAGTATCTGGAGCCCCTGCTCGAAGGCGAGATCAGATCCGCCTTCGCGATGACCGAGCCCGATGTGGCCTCCTCCGACGCGACGAACATCTCCACCTCGATCCGCAGGGACGGCGGGGAGTACGTCATCGACGGCCGGAAGTGGTACATCACGGGCGCGATGAATCCCAACTGCACGGTCTTCATCGTCATGGGCCAGACCGATCCCGAGGCGCCGTCGCACCGCCGGCAGAGCATGGTCCTCGTGCCCCGGGGCACTCCCGGCCTGACGGTCCGGCGCGGGATGACCGTGTTCGGCTACGACGACGCCGACCACGGCGGTCACGCCGAAGTCGCGTTCGAAGGCGTCCGGGTGCCCGTCGACAACCTGATCGGCGAGGAGGGCGGCGGTTTCGCCATCGCCCAGGCCCGGCTCGGGCCCGGCCGCATCCACCACTGCATGCGCCTCATCGGCATGGCGGAGCGCGCCGTGGAGATGATGTGCCGGCGGGCGTTGTCGCGCACCGCGTTCGGCAAGACGATCGCGCAGCAGGGCGTGGTGCAGGACTGGATCGCCGAGTCCCGGGTCAGGATCGAGCAGATCCGCCTGCTGGTTCTCAAGACGGCCTGGCTGATGGACACCGTCGGCAACCGCGGCGCCCACACCGAGATCCAGGCCATCAAGATCGCGACTCCCGCGGCGGTCGAGTGGATCCTCGACAAGGCCATCCAGGTGCACGGCGCCGCGGGCGTCAGCCAGGACTTCCCGCTCGCCGGGATGTGGGCGGGGGTGCGGTCGCTGCGCTTCGCCGACGGCCCCGACGAGGTGCACAAGCGCTCCCTGGCGTACCGCGAGCTCAAGAAGCACATGGAATGACACCCGCTCTGGGGACGCTGCTCCACCAACCCTCCGCCAAGCTTTGAGGTGATATTTAGTGGCATGGGATGAGACGTCGATCGCCGAGCGCGCCCGGGCCTTCCTGGCCGGGCACGACCCGGGGACCGTGGACCGGCTCGAATTCCTCCGCGCACGGTTCGACGCCGGGCTGGCGTGGGTGCACTTCCCCGAAGGGCTCGGCGGCCTCGGCGCGCCCCGGGGCCTGCAGGCCGTCGTGGACCTGGAGCTGAAGGGCACCCCGGACAACGAGCCCGGCCGGATCGGCATCGGCCTCGGCATGGCCGCCCCGACGATCCTCGCCTTCGGCACCGCGGAGCAGAAGGAACGGTTCCTGCGGCCGCTCTGGACGGGGGAGGAGGTCTGGTGCCAGCTCTTCAGCGAGCCGGGTGCCGGCTCCGACCTCGCCACACTCGCCACCCGAGCCGTACGGGAGGGTGACGAGTGGGTCGTGGACGGGCAGAAGGTATGGACGTCCGGGGCGCACCATTCGCGCTGGGCGATCCTCGTCGCCCGCACCGATCCCGACGTCCCCAAGCACCGCGGCATGACGTACTTCGTCTGCGACATGACGGCGCCCGGCGTCGAGGTGCGGCCGCTGCGCCAGATCACCGGCGAGGCGGAGTTCAACGAGGTGTTCCTCACCGGGGTGCGACTGCCCGACTCCCTGCGGCTGGGCGAGGTCGGCGACGGCTGGCGGGTCGCGCAGACGACGCTGATGAACGAGCGGGTGGCCATCGGCGGCGCGCCCACCCGCCGTACGATGATCGGCGTCGTCGCCGGCACCTGGCGCTCGCGCCCCGAGCTGCGCACCCACGACCTCCACCAGCGGCTGCTGAGGCTCTGGGTGGACGCCGAGGTGATGCGGCTGACGGCGGCGCGCCTGCGTGAGCAGCTCGCCGCCGGGCATCCCGGGCCCGAGGGCTCGGGCATGAAGCTGTCCTTCGCCCGGCTCCACCAGGAGGTGTCCGGCCTGGAGGTCGAGCTGCTGCGCGAGGAGGGCCTGGCCTACGACGACTGGACCTTCCGCCGGCCCGACACCGTCGACTTCATCGGCCGGGAGGCGGGCTACCGCTATCTGCGGGCCAAGGGGAACTCCATCGAGGGCGGCACCTCGGAGATCCTCCGGAACATCATCGCCGAGCGCGTCCTCGGGCTTCCGGCCGAGCCGCGCGCCGACAAGGACGTGGCCTGGAAGGACCTTCCCCGATGACAGAAGACCTGCGGAGCCTGCTCTACACCGAGGTCGAGGAGGAGCTGCGGGCGGCAGTCCGCGCCCTGCTCGCCGACCGGAGCGGGCCGTCCGCCGTGCTGGCCCGGGCGGAGGCGGCCGCCACGGGCGGCGTGCCGTACGACATGGACCTGTGGAAGGCGCTCGCCCGCGACATCGGCGCCGCCGGGCTGCTGATCCCCGAGGAGCTCGGCGGGGCGGGCGCCTCCGCCCGTGAGGCCGCGGTGGTGCTGGAGGAGCTCGGCCGCACGGTCGCCGCCGTGCCGTTCCTGACCAGCGCGGTCCTCGCCACCGAGGCGCTGCTCGCCGCAGGCGGGCCCGTCGCCGCCGAGCTGCTGGAGCGGCTCGCCGCCGGCGAGGCGACCGCCGCGCTCGCGGCTCCGCTGGCGGCCTTCCCGTACGCGCCGCCGGCCCCGGCCGTGACCCTGGCGGAAGAAGGCGCGGGGACCGATGAGGGGACGGACGCGCTGACCGGCACGGTCACGGGTGTGGCCGGCGCCGAGGTCGCCGACGTCCTGCTCGTCCCCGTACGGCTCCGGCGGGGGACGGCGCTGTACGCGGTGGACGCCGGTGCGCCCGGCGTGACGGTGACCCCCGTGACCTCGTTCGACCTGACGCGGCCGATCGCGACGCTGTCGCTGGCGTGTGCCCCGGCACGGCTGGTCGCCACGGCGGCGACCGGTGCGGCTCCCGGCGTCAGGGAGGCCCTGGCGTGCGGCGCGGGGCTGCTCGCCTCCGAGCAGCTCGGCCTCGCGGAGTGGTGCCTCACCACCACGGTGGCGTACGTCAAGGAGCGCAAGCAGTTCGCCCGCCCGGTCGGCTCCTTCCAGGCGATCAAGCACCGCCTGGCGGACGTCTGGCTGGAGATCGCCGGAGCGAGGGCGGCCGCTCGCGAGGCCGCCGCCCTGCTGGCGTCCGGGCCGGTCGAGCAGGCCGCCGTCGCCGTCGCGGTGGCGCAGGCCCACTGCGGGGTGGTCGCCGTGCACGCGGCGGAGGAGTGCGTGCAGCTCCACGGTGGGATCGGGATGACCTGGGAGCATCCCGCGCATCTCTACCTCAAGCGGGCGAAGGCCGACCAGATCGCGCTGGGCACGCCGGGCGACCACCGGGAGGCTCTCGCGGTGCTCGCCGACCTGCCGGCGCCGGTCCGCCCCTGAGCCGGGTGGCCCGTCCCCGAGTCAGGCGGGGCGGAGGGAGCTGATCAGGAGGTCGGCGAAGTGGCGGCCGACCTCGGGGCCGGACAGCGGGCCGTCGGGGTGGTACCAGGTGCCCAGGTGGTGGACCGAGCCGAAGAAGAAGTCGACCACCATGTCGGCCGGGATGTCGCCGCGGAACACCCCGGCCCGCTGCCCCTCCACGATGAGGTCGCGGAAGCGCTCGTGGTAGCGGCGCCGCTCCGCCCGGACGCTCTTGTACGTCTCGGCGGAGAGCTGGTGCATCGATTGGAAGAAGATCTTCGAGTCGTCGAGGTTCTCGACCGTGGTGACGACGACGTCCACGGCGGCTCCGTGCAGCCGCTCGGCCACCGGCGCCTCGGCGTCGGCGAAGCGGCCCAGCCGCTCCATCTGCATGCGCAGGACGCGGCCGTAGATCTCGTGGAGCAGGTCGTCCTTGGAGTCGAAGTAGTGGTACATGGCGCCTTTGGTGACCCCCGCCGCGGCCACGATCTCCTGCACAGACGTGCTCTCGAAGCCGCGCTCGGCGAACAGCCGGGTGGCCTCCGCGAGCAGGCGCCGCCGTACCGGCTCCTCCACTGTCGCACCACGCGCCATCCCCGGCCTCCTTGGTTGGTCCCGGCTCCAAGGATACCGACTGGTCGGTCAACCCAGTCGTACTGGCGGAAATGCGGGACTTCCCTCACCTTAGGAGAGTTGGGGTTCCCTCTCGGGTATCCCCTGGGAAAGCGGCCGGACTATGTGGGGAGTCAGCGTGCCCAACGGGTCGATCTATGTCCCGCGTGACGAGAAGTTCACCGGGGCCTCGCCTCAGAACCTGTACGAGACGTTCTGGTTCGCGGGGCGCAAGAACAGGCTGCGCATACGCGCCGCCATCGCTGTCGCGGGCCTCGTCCTCGGCAACCTGCTCGGCCCGAGCCTCGGGCTGGACGGGTTCGCCACCGGCCTGGCGCTGGCCGCCGTGGCCGCCCTCACCGATCTCGTCGTCGCCTGGCGCCTCCATGAGCGCACGGCCGTGTGGCGCGGAAAGCGGCGGGGGGAGGTCCGCACGGGCCGCCTCCTGCGGTGGGGCCTGCGCAGGCACGGCTACCGCGTCATGGACGGCCGCGCGGTGCCGGGTGAGGCCTCGATCGACCACCTGGTCATCGGGCCTGGCGGCGTGTGGATCGTCGACAACGAGGCGTGGGCGCCGGACGTCCTGATCGCCCGGTACGGCGAGCGGCTGTTCTTCGACGAGAAGTTCGGCACATCGGTGGCCAAGGGGCTCATCGGGGCCGCGGAGTCGATGGCCGTGCGCCTCAGCCAGGAGACCGGCATCGAGGTGACCATCGCGCCGGTCCTCGCCGTGCACAGCGGCAAGATCAAGGGGTGGAGCGGCACGATCACCGGCGAGGGCCTGACGGTCGCCTACCCGCGGAAGGTGGCCCGGTGGATCCGCTCGCAGCACGACGCCGAGCTGAGCCCTGATCAGATCGAGCTGCTCGCCCGTACGGCGGCCCGGATCCTGCGCCGCATGACCTGACGCGCCACGGGGCGGGCCGGGAATCGACTCAGGCGAAGGGTGTCGATACGGCGCGACCGGTCAGGCGAGGGTCTCGACGAAGGCGGCGAGCTGGGCGACGTTGCGGCATTCGTGCATCGGCACGACCGCGCCGTACGCCGTGGCGAGCGAGTCGCCGGTGTCCCACTGGGCGTGCGGCTCGGGGTTGAGCCAGTACGCGTGGCGGGCCCGCCCGGCCAGCCGCTTCAGCGCGTCCAGGGCCGGGGGCCGGTAGTTGGACCGGGCGTCGCCGAGGATCAGCAGCGACGTCCGGGGCCCGATCGCGTCCGCGTGGCGCTCGGCGAACCGTTGGAACACGTGGCCGTAGTCGGTCCGCCCGAACCGGACGATGTCGGCCTCCTCCGCCATCCGTCCGATGGCGTCGAGGACGTCGGCGCCGGGCGCGAAGAGCTTGGTGATCTCGTCGACCGTGTCAACGAACGCGAACGCCCGGACCTTGGTGAACTGCTCACGCAGCGCGAACGTGAGCAGCAGCGTGAAGTGCGAGAACGTGGCGACCGAGTCGCTGGCGTCGCACAGGACGACCAGCTCGGGCCGGTGCGGGCGCGGGGGCCGCAGGTGGGTGGTGAGGGGGACGCCTCCGGTGGACAGCGACGACCGGACCGTGCGCCGGAAGTCCAGCCGCCCGCGGTGGCCTCGTTTGTGCCGGATCGTCAGGCGGGTGGCGAGCCTGCGGGCCAGCGGGTGGACCTCCCTGCGGAGCCGGGCGAGCTCGGCCTTGGTCACGCGGAGGAAGTCGACCTGGTCGATCGGGGGGCGCACGCTCGACTTGGCGATCTTCTCGATCCCCGACTCCTCGGCGATCCTCCTGCGTACGTCGGAGGCGACGGCCTCCTGGAAGATCTCGATGTTCCGCGTGATCCGCCGGCGTGCGATCTTCTCCGGCAGGCCGCCGCGTTCGGCGAGCATGGCGGTGAGCATCCGGGCCACCAGCGTCTCGGGGGACAGCGTCCGCAGCACCGGGTACGAGAACCACGACTGCCTCCCGGCGGCGGCCTCCAGGCGGCCGAAGCGGCCGACCATCGCCCGCGCGAACCGCTGGATGGCCGGGTCGCCGGGATCGCCCATCAGCAGATCGGCCAGCCGGTCCCGCAGCTCCGGCAGCTCGCCCCGGCCGGGATCGTCGGCGTCCGGGTTGGCGCCCCCGCCGGTCGTGCCGCCGTCGCCGGGGCTGATCACCGGCGGGAACCACAGGTCGAAGAGCGTGTCGAAGCCCGGCCGGTGCGCGGGCCGTTTCACCAGCGTCGCCGCGTACATCTCGCGCAGCGTCTCGCGCCTGGCCAGGTCGATGACGGTCAGCGCGGTGGCCGCGTCGAGCCCCTCGGCCGGGGAGACCGGCAGCCCCGCCTGCCGCAGCGCCTGGACGAACCCGACATGCCGCTCGATCAGCGACGCCTGAGGGGTGTTCACGACCGTGCGGGCAGCCCGAGCTCCTTGGCCGCCCGAAGCTGGTCGGAGTTGTGCTTGAGCACCACACCGAGGGTCTGGCCGATCAGGGCCTCGTCGAGCTCGGTGCGGCCCAGCGCGAGCAGCGTGTGGGCCCAGTCGATGGTCTCGGCGATCGACGGCGACTTCTTCAGCTCCAGGCCGCGCAGCATGGCCACCGTACGGGCGAGCTGCTCGGCGATGCTCTCCGCGAGACCCGGCACCTGGGCGAGCACGATGTCGCGCTCCCGTTCGGGCGTCGGATAGCCGAGATGGAGGTAGAGGCAGCGCCGCTTCAGCGCCTCAGACAGCTCCCGCGTGGCGTTCGAGGTCAGCACGACGTACGGTCGGCGGGCGGCGGTGATCGTCCCCAGCTCGGGGATCGTGATCTGGTAATCGGAGAGGATCTCCAGCAGCAGGCCCTCGACCTCGACGTCCGCCTTGTCCGTCTCGTCGATGAGCAGGACCGTCGGCTCGTCGCTCCTGATGGCCTTGAGCAGGGGGCGTTCGAGCAGGAACTCCTCGGAGAAGATGTCCTCCCACGCGTCGTCGTCGGCCTGGATGCGCAGGAGTTGCTTCTTGTAGTTCCACTCGTAGAGGGCCCGCGCCTCGTCGAGTCCCTCGTAGCACTGGAGGCGGATCAGGCGGGCGCCGGCGGCCTGGGCCACGGCCTTGGCGAGCTGGGTCTTGCCGACTCCGGCGGGCCCCTCGGCGAGCAGCGGCTTGCCCAGCGCCCCCGCGAGGAACACCGATGTCGTGATGCCGTCGTCGGCAAGGTAGTCGACGGCCGCCAGCCGTTCCCGGACCTCGTCAGGCGAGGCGAACCACATCTGCGCTCCCGACCGTAGACCGAATGATGTTCTACTGTAGCCCGGTTTGGACAGCTCTGGGCAGTGCGATAACCTCTAAGGGCTCTGCGCCGCTAGCTCAGTTGGTTAGAGCAGCTGACTCTTAATCAGCGGGTCCGGGGTTCGAGTCCCTGGCGGCGCACAGTGGTTCTGAACGGCGCATCCCTTGATCCCAGGGATGCGCCGTTCGCGTTTCAGGTGTGCAGCTCATGCGGAGGTACTTCATCGCCCTGGAGGATCCTGACCTGGCGTACCTCGTACAGGGCACCCCGGAGTTCAGCTCCTACATCCGCGACATGCTGTGGGCACAGCAGTACGCCTACGCGTCCCGCGCCCGGATGGACCGCGTCTTGAGCGACGCGCTGTTCTCCGTCGTCGGTCGTGGCTCCCGGGCCCGCACGATCAACTGCCACCACAACTTCACCGTGGCCGAGACGCACCACGGCCGGGAGATGTGGATCACCCGGAAGGGCGCCATCAAGGCCGACAAGGGCGACCTCGGCGTCATCCCCGGCTCGATGGGCACCCGCTCCTACAGCGTGCACGGCCTCGGCAACCCCGCGTCGTACAACTCCTGCTCCCACGGGGCCGGCCGCCGCATGTCCCGCACCGAGGCCAGGAAAACCCTCACCACGCAATCGCTCGAGGAGGCGATGCGCGGCCGCACGTGGAACTCCGACCGGGCGATCGCGCTCCTCGACGAGTACAAGCCGATCGACCAGGTGATGGCCGCTCAGACCGACCTCGTGCAGGTCCTCCACGAACTCCGCCAGATCTTCAACTACAAGGGGTGAACGAAGTGTCTAAGCCCATCGACGAGCAGCTCGACGCCGACATCGTCTGTATGTACGGCGATGGCATGAGTATCCGCGCCATCGCGACGGCGGTCAGCCGTAGCTACGGCGGCGTGCGCGCCACGCTGACGCGGAAGCACGTCAAGCTCCGTTCCCGCGGTCGCGGGGGCGCCCGGAAGGCTTCCCCGGCGGCGGTCGAAGCCGCCGCGCAGTGAGCGGGCGCTGACGTGCAGCGTGGATGGGCCGCTCTGGGCCCATCCACGCTGCGGATGTACTGTGTGTTCGGAACTGAAGGAGTCAGCCGCCGGTCTTTTGGCGAAGGTGGCGGCTGTCCCTCGGGTGGCGGCCCCCCAGATGGGGGCCGTTCACTTCGACAGCTGGATCAGCAGTCCGAGCACCTGACCAACGACGTGGACGATAATGATGCGCCGGTTCGTCTGATCCTTGTGCTCGCAGCACCCGGGCTCATGCGGCTTCTTCACTCTTGGGTTTCACCCCCTCCGCCGGAAGGGTCAGCGGCCGGCTGACGCGGCTTCCCGCCCTTGCCTGGTGCCTGGCGGTAAGGGAGCGCGAGCTTGTACTCGCAGAACTTGGTGTAGCCCAAAGGCGCGGCCGGGGCCTTCCTGATGCGCTCACGGGAGGAGAGGAGACCGAGCTCCCGCAACTCCTTGAAGCCGCGCTCGGCGGTGTCGGCGGACCAGCCGTACCAGGACGGCATACGCGCGGTGGGCAGTGAGGTCCAGGCTGGCTCGCACATAAGCACAAGAAGCATGGCCAGGCCGGGGAGCTTGATCTGGTCGTGGGTCCTGCTGCGCCAGAAGTCGTGGGGGAACTGAAGGTAGGGGTCCCTGGCCCTCTCCTCCTCGCTCTCCTGCTCCAGGTCGGCATCCGGCTTTCCCGGCCGGGTGTACGTCGCGCCGGAGCCATCCTCGCGGCGGAGGAAGACCGAGATGTCCGTCCGGCCTTTCCGCTCGGCCTCGATGAGCTTCCGGTCCTCCAGCCGGCCTAGGACCTTGCCCACGGCTCCGAGAGCTGCGGCAGGGCTGGAGGTGTCCTCGGTGGTCCCCAGGCACCGGGCCCACACC
This sequence comes from Microbispora sp. NPDC049125, assembly GCF_040802045.1. NCBI lineage: Bacteria > Bacillati > Actinomycetota > Actinomycetes > Streptosporangiales > Streptosporangiaceae > Microbispora > Microbispora sp. NPDC049125. Next base: position 71,475 of record NZ_JBEZDW010000026.1, read on the forward strand.
CGAGAGTCCAAGGTGGTGACCCACCCCTCCTCCTGTTGACTGCTCGTGATCCCCAGGATGAACAGGTAGGAGAGAAGACCTCGACGGTCGCCGTTCCGCACGAACGTCGACAGGACGCTCCGCCGTACCTCCGAGCCCCGGGGTTGCTGAACGAAGGACCAGCGGACCGGAGCAAAGGTCCGCTTCGAGCGATCCAGGAAGTAGGCCCGGGTCTCATACGCAGTAGCGGGAGCCTCGGCGATCTCGTTCATCACCTGGACAGGAAACCGCAAATGACCGGTAGATCGCAAACTATCCACTGTCGCTGACGCAGCTCCGTAGCGGGTGTATGGAATAACCTGCTCATATCTAGGTGGAAGATGCACGTGGCAGAACCACTGGTAGACCCCCAATGGGCGCGGTCCAGCGGATGATCATGGACGGCGCAGCTACCCGATTCCGGCCCCAGAAAAAATCATCACGGCGACTCAGCGGAGTCCGCTCACGAGGCGCAGAGCCCCCGAAAACGGCCCGCACACGAAGAAGCCCCCGCCGTCCCGAAGGGCGGCGGGGGCTTCTTACGGATGAGCCAACCGTGAACCAGCTACGCCAACATAAGCCAGCCCAACCGCTTGCGCGAACTACTCGGCCTGGCCGCAGGGAACGGTCTCGGGGGCGACGGCGTCGGCTTTCCGTGCGGCGGGTCAGGTCGATGTGCGGGTACCGGCGTGCGCTGGTCAGGAGTAAGCCCACGTCAGCCTCAGGATCACCACCTGGTAGGGGTCGAGCTTGACCCTGCCGGACTCGATCTCTGCGCGGACGTCACGAATATCGAGTCCGCAGGTCCAAAAAGGGATGAACGGACATGAAATGGCAACGGGAAATGGCGCCAGGCACCCCCGCGAAACCCGCAACGACAATCGCTAAATCATCTGGACCCTGCCTGACCTGGTAAAACGCGGTTGGCGATAGATTTACTACGCGCGGCAGCGGTCCACTATGCTTTACCTCGAACAGGAGGAAGGCCCGGACTCCGCGGGAACGGAGGCCGGGCCGAGAAGACGGCTTCTGGACCTGAGGGGTCCAACGCGCTGCCATCTACCGTGCTGGATAGAGTGTAGCGCGATTTTTGGTACCGCCCCTCAGGTCTGGACCCTGACCAGGTCCGAGGAGGTGTTATGAAAGCCCAGCTCACCATCACTATGTCTAATGGCGTGCTCGCTTCTTTCTGGAGCAGCCGCATCTGGATCATCGTAATTGTTATCGTCATCGCGACGATCAATCCTGGCACCATCGCGTTCAACGTCTGACCCGTGCACGACGAAAACGCCCCGCCGTCCCGAAGGGCGGCGGGGACTTCTCCCGGATGAGCCAACCGTGAACCAGCTACGCCAGCGGAGCCGCTTGCGCGAACTACTCGGCCGCGCCGCAGGGATCGGTCTCGGAGATGCTCGATGAGGCGGACGCCCGGCAGGGCGGCTGAGCCGGGTGGCGCCGACTAAGCCCCAAATGTGCCGAAATGACGTCCGAATCGTTCGCTTCCCCTAAGATCCTTGATCGACCGGGTGGAGGATTGACACATGGACGAGTCTTCGCGGGTACCGGCAGGGATCGACCCCAACGTCCCGAGCGTCGCCCGGATGTACGACTACTATCTGGGCGGCAAGGACAACTTCGCGTCCGACCGCGAGGCCGCGGAGCAGTTGATCGCCCTCGCCAAGCGGGTGGGCGTCGACGCCAGGCAGGGGGCCAGGGAGAACCGTGGCTTCCTCGGCCGGGCCGTACGGCACCTGGCGGAGTCGGGCGTCACGCAGTTCATCGACATCGGCGCCGGGCTGCCGACCCAGGAGAACGTCCACGAGGTCGCCCAGCGGCACGCGCCCGACGCCCGGGTGGTCTACGTCGACAACGACCCCATCGTCCTCGTCCACGCCCGGGCGATCCTGGCCAGCGACCCCGGCACGATCGCGATGTCCGGCGACCTGAGGGACCCGGCCTCCATCTTCGACGACCCCGCGGTGCGCGACCACATCGACTTCACCCGGCCGTTCGCCGTGCTGCTGGTCGCGGTGCTGCACTTCGTCCCCGAAGACGAGGTCGCCGACCGGGTCGTCGCCGAGATCCGGGATCGCCTGACGCCGGGCAGCGGTCTCGTGGTGTCGCACATCTACCAGGGCGACGGCGACGAGGAGACCGCCACGGCGGGCAAACGGCTCTACTCCACCACGACGTCGGGCGGCCTCACCAGCCGCAGCGTCCCGCAGATCGCGTCGTACTTCGAGGGGATGACCGTCCTGGAGCCCGGCATCGTCCCGGTGCAGGCCTGGCGGCCCGACGTGCCGTGGGACGTTCCCGTCGACCTGACCGGCCCCGGAGTCCTCGGCGCCGTCGGCCGCAAGGACTGACCGGCGCCCACTCGCCGGCCGGCCCCGCGTTCACTCGCCCGCCGGCCGGTACCCGGCCGGCCCCGCATTCACCCGCCCGGCTCGGTGAGATCCAGGCCGCCTCCCCGCTTCCAGACCGCGACGAGATCACGTGTGTCGCGGACGTCCCGGGTCGGGTCGCCGTCCACCAGCACCAGGTCGGCCCGCATGCCGGGCCGGATGAGGCCGCGATCGGTGAGCCCGAAGGCGCGGGCCGGGGCCGAGGTGGCGGCGGCGAGCGCCTGCACCGGGGTCAGCCCGGCGTCCACGAGCAGCTCCAGCTCCCCGTGCAGCGTCGCGCCGTACCCGAAGACGCCCAGCGCGGCGGTCGGCAGGCCGGTGTCCGTGCCGGCGAGCACGGGAACCCCGGCGGACGCCAGTTGGCGCAGCGCGCCTGTGGCGGCGGCGTAGAGGTGGTTGCGGCTGGGATCGGCCGGCCTGACCGGGATCGGCGGCCGGCTGCGGGCGACCCGGCCGGCCAGCCGCCGATCGGCCGCCAGGTGCTCGTACGGGCGGTGGCCGCACAGGCCCCGCAGGACGATGAGCGTCGGCACGACGAAGACGCCGTGGTCGGCGGCGAACAGGCCGAAGTCGTCGCCGACGGCCTCACCGACGAACAGGTGAACCAGCCCGTCGACGCCGGCGGCGACGGCCTCCCGCGCCGGCTGCTCGGCGAGCGTGTGGGCCACGACGAGCACACCCCGGTCATGTGCGGCGCGGACCAGCGCGGTCACCGTGGCGAGGCTGAGTGGCCCGCCTTCACGCTCGTCGTAGATGATCTTTATGTAGTCGGCGCCCTCCCGCAGGCGGGCGTCCACCCACGCGTCCGCGTCCGCGGGACGCTCCACGGCCGGCAGGGGCTGTCCCGCCAGTTTCTCCAGCATGCTCCCGGGGGCGGTGGCGCCGGTGCCGGCTGTCCGCGCCGCGGCGAGGTGCGGCGGGTCGGCCTCCTTGAGACGCACCATGCGGTCGAGCGCCTCACCGCCGCTGAACATGTCCAGCGCCGTGGTGACACCCGATCCGGCGAGCAGGCGCAGCGCCGCATCGGGGTCCGGTGCCAGATGCACGTGCGCGTCGAAGAGGCCGGGCAGGAGGGTGCGGCCGCGCCCGTCCACGTCGCCCGGCGTCCCCGCCGTCTCCGCCGTCCCCGCCGTCTCCGTCACCTGGGCGATGACACCGTCGTGGATGACGACGTCCCGGTGCGGCAGCACGCGTTCGCCGTCGAAGACGCGTACGTCACTGATCTTCACCGGACGACCTGTGTGATCGCCTGGCGGAGCACGTCGGCCAGGGGGACGGTCCCGCCGGAGTCCAGCCAGTGGCCGATGGCCACACGCTCGGCGCCGCAGGCGGCGGCCGCCAGCACCCGGGGGCGCAGGTCGTGGTGGAGGTCCGCGCCGATGCGCTCCGCGATCGCCTCGGCGAGCGAGCGCTCGATGCCGGTGAGCGCGTTCAGGTAGGCGCCGTGCACCTCGGGCGCGGAGACGATCGACCGGATCTGCGCGATCCACTCCCGGCTCGGCGCCGCTTCCGCGTGCTGCTCCGCGAACGCCGCGACGAGCGCCTCTCCCAGCGGCTCGCCGGCGGGCCGTCCGCGCAGGCTCGGGCCGACGCCGGCGGCGCGGTCCACCGCGAGCGAGACGATCGCCTCCTCCTTGCTGGAGAAGTAGTTGTTGAACGTCCGCAGCGACACGTCCGCCGCGGCGGCGATGTCCTCCCTGCGGACATTCCCCGGCCCTCGCTCGACCGCAAGCCGGAGCGCCGCCCGCCCGAGCGCCTGCCGGGTCGTCGTCTTCTTCCGTGCACGGAGCCCGGTCTCCGCGTCCTCGTCTGTACGCATAGCCGTCATGCTACGCAGAAGTTTGCCCAACGGGCAAGTTTGCCCGGTGGGCAAGTTGGAATTTCAGGGAGTCTCGGTGACCTGCCCGGCGGCGACGCGGAGGCGGCGCGTGGTGTGGACCGCCTCCAGCATGCGCCGGTCGTGGGTGACCAGCAGCAGGGTGCCCTTGTACGTGTCGAGGGCCGCCTCCAGCTGCTCGATCGCGGGCAGGTCGAGATGGTTGGTGGGCTCGTCGAGGACGAGCAGGTTGACCCCGCGTGCCTGGAGAAGGGCGAGCGCGGCCCTGGTGCGCTCGCCGGGGGACAGGGTGGCCGCCGGGCGCAGCACGTGGTCGGCGCGCAGGCCGAACTTGGCGAGCAGCGTGCGGGCATCCGCGGGCGGCAGGTCGACGAGCGCGCCGAACGCGTCGAGCAGCGGCTCGTCGCCCTCGAACAGGGCGCGGGCCTGGTCGACCTCGCCGACGACCACGCCGGGGCCGAGCGCCGCCGCGCCCTCGTCGAGGGGAAGCCGGCCGAGCAGCACGCCGAGCAGGGTGGTCTTGCCCGACCCGTTCGCCCCGGTGATCGCGACACGTTCCGCCCAGTCGATCTGGAGGTCGACGGGCCCGAGCTGGAACCCGCCACGCCGTACGACCGCTCCGCGAAGTGTCGCCACCACGGCGCCGGAGCGAGGGGCGGCGGCGATCTCCATCCGCAGCTCCCACTCCTTGCGCGGCTCCTCGACGACGTCCATCCGCTCGATCAGCTTCTCGGTCTGCCTGGCCTTGGCGGCCTGCTTCTCGGTCGCCTCGGTGCGGAACGCGCGCCCGACCTTGTCGTTGTCCGGCGCCTTGCGGCGGGCGTTCTTGACACCCTTCTCCATCCAGGCGCGCTGCGTCCGGGCACGGGCCTCAAGTGACGCCTTGGTCTCCGCGTACTCCTCGTACTGCTCGCGCTGGTGCCTGCGGGCGACCTCGCGCTCGTTGAGGTAGGCGTCGTAGCCGCCGCCGTACGCCCTGACCTGCTGCTGGGCGAGGTCGAGCTCGACGACCCTGTTCACCGTACGGGCGAGGAACTCACGGTCGTGGCTGACGACGACGGCGCCGGCGCGCAGGCCGGTGACGAAGCGTTCGAGCCGCTCCAGGCCGTCGAGGTCGAGGTCGTTGGTGGGCTCGTCGAGCAGCAGCACGTCGTACCTGCTGAGCAGCAGCGACGCCAGCCCCGCCCGGGCCGCCTGACCGCCGGACAGGGATGTCATCTCCTGCTCCAGACCGACCGCGAGCCCGAGGTCGGCGGCCACCTCCGCGGCCCGCTCCTCCAGGTCCGCGCCGCCGAGGGCGAGCCAGCGGTCCAGGGCCTCCGAGTACGCGTCCCCGGGGTCGCCGGCGACGAGGGCCTCGGTGGCCGCGTCCAGGGCGCGCTGGGCGGCGGCCACGCCGGTCCGGCGGGCGAGGAAGGCGGCGACCGTCTCGCCCGGCCGTCGCTCGGGCTCCTGCGGCAGGTGGCCGACGTTGGCGGTGGGCGGGCTGAGCCGTACGGTGCCGTGCTCGGGGGCGTCGAGCCCGGCCAGCATGCGCAGCAGCGTCGACTTGCCCGCGCCGTTGGCTCCGACCAGCCCGACGACGTCCCCGGGCGCGACGACCAGATCGAGATCGGCGAACAGGGCGCGGTCGCCGTGCCCGGCGGCCAGTTCTTTCACAACGAGAGTGGCGCTCATCAGAGTCCTAAGATTATCGGTCGCCCGGACCGTCCACAGGCGTCGCGATGACGTGCGAGCGGCGTCGCCCCGTCGCGCATGATGTCTTCACGCGGCCGCCTCGGGCCGCGGCAGGCGAGGAGGGGGACCTGATGGGCGAGGCGAAGGGGCCGTCACGGCCGTCATCCGGCGAGCTGGCCGCCGAGGTGCTCGCGGCGGCTCTGGACGCGCGGGCCCATCGGGACGAGGAGGAGGCCGGCCGTTGCGTGAAGGTGCTGGCGGACGAGGGCCTGCGGCCGTTCACGGACGCCGCCCTGGTGGCCGCGCTGCGAGAGCGCGTGTCGTTCGCGTGGCGGGAGGGCTGGCAGCCCGCCGACGTGATCCGGCTGGCGGGGCGGCGGTTCGGGGCCGGTCATGTACGGCTGGCCACCGATGCGATCGCGGCGGAGATGCGAGCCTACGCCCCGGCCACGGTCGACGACCGCTGGCAGGATCAGCTGGCGTCGCTGAACGCCGTCGTCTGGTGGTCGCGGGTCGAGGAGATCCTTCGTGAGGGCGGAGGCGAGGACCGGGTGACCCAGATCACCCGCGCGCTGGACGTGATCTCCTTACTGGCCGGGCTGCCCCGGTTGGAGCGGCTGTGCCCGTTGCCCGGGACGGCGCGCCGGACGGCCGGGCCTTCGAGCCGGGCGACCGACGAGCGCATGCTGGCCCGGGTCCGCGCGCTGCTGGCCAAGGCGGAGTCGACGGAGTTCGAGGCCGAGGCCGAGACGTTCACGGCCGCCGCCCAGTCGCTGATGTCGCGGCATAGCATCGACGCCGCGCTGCTGGCGGCCGGGACCACCGGCCGATCCGGCGCCGACGAGCCGTCGGGCCGCCGGCTGGGGATCGACGCGCCGTACGAGGGGCCCAAGGCGGTGCTGCTCGACGTGATCGCCTCGGCCAACCACTGCCGGGCGGTCTGGAGCCGCGATCTGGGGTTCGTCACCGTGCTGGGCTTCGACGCCGATCTGGCGGCCGTCGAGGTGCTGTTCACCTCCCTGCTGGTGCAGGCGACCGCCGCCATGGCGCTGACCGGATCCCGCCGGGACGGCGCGGGCCGGTCACGCACCCGGTCGTTCCGGCAGTCGTTCCTCGCCGCCTACGCCCAGCGGATCGGGGAGCGGCTCCGGGAGGCGGCGGGGGAGGCCGTCCAGCAGGCGTCCGCCGAGACCGGCAGGGACCTGCTGCCCGTGCTCGCGGCCAGAGACCGGGCGGTCGACGCGAAGGTCGGACAGATCTTTCCCGAGCTGCGGGTCGTCGGGGCGGGTTCGGTCAGCAACCGCGAGGGATGGATCTCGGGGCGGGCCGCGGCCGACGCGGCCGTCCTGGACGTCCACACGAAGATCTCCGCCGGAGATCCAGAATCTCGGTGGCCTGGGTCCCGCGCTGACACGTGACCTGCGCGCATCCGGCACCCGGACGATCAGGCCGGCGTGATCCGGGTCAGGCGTCGCGGAAGGACAGGCCGCGTTCGGCGAGGGCGTCGCGCAGCGCGGCCATCGCGTTCGGCCCCATGCCGTGCAGAGCGAGAAGCTCTGCCTCGCTGACCTGGCTGAGCTGCTCCAGGCTGGAGTAACCGGCGCCCGTGAGCGCGCGCCGGGCGGGGGCGGCGAGCTTGGGCAGATCCGCCTGCTCCATGATTGTCTCCTCCACAGTCCGATGGCGGGCCGCTCCGGGGTCCTCCGGGTAACCGGGGTCCTCAGGGTAACGGACCCCGGCTAAGCGACGCGATGGACGAGCGGGGAAGGACGTGGGGAGGAACGTATGGAGACGGCGGAGTGGTACCGGTATTTCGCCGAACGGGAGGTCAGAGGGCACTCCCCGGCGTACGAGAGCCTGGCTCGGGGCGTGGCCTCCGACGACCGGCTGCTGAGCCTGATCGACGGGCTGCCTTCGATCAAGCGGCAGCCGAACCTGCTGTTCGCCGCGGTGCGCTTCCTCGGCGGGCCGGTGGACGATCCCGCCCGGTTCCTGTCGTGGACCTCGCGCCACTGGGACGAGGTGCGCGCCGCGATGCTCGCCCGCAGGACGCAGACCAACGAGGTCGGCCGGTGCGCGAGCCTCCTGCCGGTGCTCGCCGCGCTGCCCCAGCCGCTGGCCCTGATCGAGGTCGGCGCCTCGGCCGGCTTGTGCCTCTACCCCGACCGGTACCGGTACCGGTACGGCGACCTGCCGGTCTTCGGGCCCGAAGACGGGCCGGTGACCCTCACCTGCCGGACCGCCGGAGAGGTTCCGGTGCCCCGGCGGATGCCGGACGTCGTATGGAGGGCCGGTCTCGACCTCGACCCGATCGACGTACGGGACGACGACGCGACGCGCTGGCTGGAGTGCCTGGTGTGGCCGGGGCAGGACGAGCGGCTGGCCCGCCTGCGTGGGGCCCTGAGCATGGCGCGGCGGGACCCGCCGCACCTCGTCCGCGGTGACGCCGCCGCCGGGCTGCCCGGCCTGGTCGCGCGGGCGCCGGAGGGCGCCACGGTCGTCGTGTTCCACAGCGCGGTCCTGCCGTACCTGGACGCGGAGGCGCGCGACCGGTTCGTCGCGGTGGTGCGGGGCCTGCCGGTCCGGTGGGTCTCGAACGAAGGGGCGTCGCGGCTGCCCTCGGTGTCCGAACGGCTCACCCGCGACCTGCCTGAGGACCGCCTCACGTTCCTGACCGCACTGGACGGCCGGCCGCTGGCCATGACCGGCCCGCACGGCGAGTGGCTCCACTGGCTCGGCGCCTGACGGCGGCGGGGGAGCTCACCAGACCAGGTGGAGGGCCTCGGGGGAGCGGTGGATCATCGTGGGCGCCATGACGACGGGCCGGCCCGGTGCCAGCCGCAGGCCGGGCAGCCGCCGGATCAGGGTCTCCAAGGTGATCCGCACCTGTTCCCGGGCGAGCTGCGCCCCCGGGCAGGCGTGCACTCCGTGGCCGAAGGCGACATGCCGGCGCGACCCTCGCGTGATGTCGAGCTCGCCGGGCCGCTCATGCCTCTCCCCGTCCCTGTTGGCGGAGCCGTACGCGACCATGACCGAGGCCCCGGCGGGCAAGTCGGTGCCGGCGAGGGTCACCGGACGGGTCGTGACGCGGCGGAAGGCCTGGATGGCGCTGTCGTAGCGGGCGCACTCCTCGACGGCGCCGGGGATCAGCTCGGGACGCGCGCGGAGCAGCTCCCACTGCGCCGGGTGCCGCAGCAGGTGCAGTACGGCGGTGCCGATGAGCGCCGTCGTGGTCAGGTGCCCGGCGATCAGGAAGTTCTGCAGATTCGACACCAGCTCGGCCCGCTGCGGGAGGGTGAGAGGGCCGGAGCCGGGAGCCAGCGAGCGGACCATCTCACCGCACAGGTCGTCCCGCGGGGTCTCCCGCCGCCTTCGCGCGTAGCCGTCGAGCAGGTGTTGCAGCGCGACGATCTCCCGGGCCGCGCGGATCTGGTCCTCCTCGCCCATGGGGCGGAAGAAGAGCTCCTCCGCCCGGTAGCCGGTCCGTACCGCCATGGGCACGTCAGTGGGATCGAGGCCGAGCAGGTGCCCGATGACCTCGCCCGGCAGCCGTTTGGCGTACGCGCCGATCAGCTCGGTCCCGCCCGCGGAGGCGAACGAGCCGACGAGGGCCTCCGCGCGTTCGGCGATGAACGGGACCATCGCGGCGACCCGGGCGGCGGACAGGCCCCGGACGAGCGGCGCCCGGTACCGCTGGTGTGCCGGCCCGTCGGAGGTGACGACCACGGACGCCCCTCCGATCCCGTGCGACAGCTCGGCCACGACGGCCGGGGTGGGGGCGAAGTCGCCCCGCAACGCGTTGGCCGAGGAGAAGTCCTCCGGGCGGCGCAGCACCTCGCGGACGTCGGCGTCCCGGCTGACCAGCCAGGCGTCCATCTCGGGGAGGAAGGTCAGCCCCGGCGTCTCGCGCGCCCGCGCGTACGTGGGATAGGGGTCACGCATCAGGGCGTCGCGTTCCTCGGCGGCCAAGGGTGCCTCCCCGGATCGGGATCAAGTCGTCCTCACCGCCATACTGATCGACCGCGGGCGATCGTGGACATGACCAGCCGGATCACTCTTAAGCGTTCCAGGAGCCCCGGCATCCATGCGCCCGGGCCCGGGTACGCCGTGGATACGTACCTCGAGAGACCCGGCACGCTCATCTTCCTGTCCCGGCCTCCGGTGGGTGGCCGGCGCGGGCGGCGCGGAGGCGGAGATAGCGCTGCTCAGGGAGGTTGAGCGTGCGCCGTGCGGCCAGCTCGTAGTGCGCGCGCGCCGCCTCGTGGTCGCCCGCGAGGTCGAGCAGGTGAGCCCGTACGGCGTGCAGGCGATGATGGTCGGCGAGCGCGGGATCCGCCTCGGCGGCGGCCAGATGCCGGAGCCCGGCCAGTGACCCGTGCACCATGGCGACGGCGACGACGCGGTTCAGCGTCACCATCGGCCCCGGCGCGACGGCGTCGAGCAGGTCGTACAGCGTGAGGATCTGTGGCCAGTCGGTGTCCTCGGCCCGAGGAGCCTCGTCGTGCACCGCCGCGATGGCGGCCTGCAGCTGGTAAGGCCCGACCGGGCCGCGGGCCAGGGTACGGCTGATCAGCGCGACGCCCTCGGCGACGGCGGCGGCGTCCCACCGGCTCCGGTCCTGGTCGGCGAGCGGGACCAGCGCGCCGTCCGGGCCGACACGCGCGGGGCGGCGGGCGTCGGTGAGCAGCATGAGCGCCAGCAGCCCCGCCACCTCGCCGTCCCGGGGCAGCAGGGCGTGGAGCTGCCGGGTGAGGCGGACGGCCTCGGCGGTGAGCTCGACGCGGTGCAGCGCCGAGCCCGAGCTGGCCGTGTACCCTTCGTTGAAGATCAGGTACAGCACTTCGGTGACCGCCGCCATCCGGGTGGAGCGCTCGTCCGGCGGAGGCATCCGGAACGTCGCGCCGCTTGCCCGGATCGTCTGCTTGGCGCGGCTGATCCGCTGCGCCGCGGTCGCGGGAGGCACCAGCAGGGCGCGGGCGATTTCGGCGGTGCTCAGCCCGCCGACGGCCCGCAGCGTCAGCGCCACCTGGGACGCCGGGGTGAGCGACGGATGGCAGCACAACATGAGCAGGGTCAGCGTGTCGTCGGAGGCGGGCGCGGGTGCGGGCTCCGGCGGGGCCAGCAGGGCGGCGGCCTCCTCGCGGCGGCGCCGGGCCGTCTCGTTGCGCCACAACTCGGTCCACCGGCGCGCGGCGACCTTGACCAGCCAGCCCGGCGGGTTGGCCGGCACCCCCTCGGCGGGCCACTGGACGGCCGCCGCCAGCAGCGCCTCCTGGACGGCGTCCTCGCACGTGCCGAAGTCGCCGTACCGCCGCACGAGCACGCCGAGCACCGCCGGCGCCAGGGTACGCAGCAGCTCCTCGACCCGGGCCGGCTCGCAGGTCTGATGGGCGCTGCTCACACGTCGAGGACGGCGCGCAGGTCCATGACCGGGCGGACCTCGATCTCGCCGTAAGGGGCCAGGCGCGCCGCGTGGGAGAGCGCGCGGTCCATGCTGTCGCAGTCGACCAGATAGAAGCCCGCCAGGTGCTCCTTGACCTCGGCGAACGGCCCGTCGCCCGCGACCGTGCGGCCGTCGCGCACCATGACGTGCCTGGTCATCGACGGGTCGGCCAGCGCCTCGGTGACGATCAGCTCGCCGGACGCGGCCAGGTCGTCGGTGAGGGCCAGGTGACGGCGGCCGACCTCCACCTTCTGGGCCTCGGTCAGCGCGTCCCAGGCGGCGGGGTTGCTGTGGATGAGGATCACGTACTTCATCGGCGCCTCTCGTCGTCCGGGGCGGATCGCCCCACCACCATGTCGAAACCGGCGCCCCGGTTTCTACACCCCTTCGCGAGAACCCCGCCTATCCCGGGCTCCTCGCCAGGAACTCACCACCGGACCCGAGAAGGGACGCCTTTCATGACCGCGGAGACTTCGAAGACCCCGGAAAGCCCGAAGACCACGCGGAGATCGGACGCCGGGCCGCCGCTCGCCGCGCCGGATCGCCGGCGGTGGCGGGCACTGGCCGTGCTGGGCCTCTTCCAGTTCGTGCTCGTCCTCGACCTGACGATCGTGAACGTCGCCCTGCCGCGCATCCAGCATGACCTCGGCTTCTCCGGACCGGGCCTGGCCTGGGTGGTCAACGGGTACGCGCTCATGGCGGGCGGCCTGCTGCTGCTCGGCGGGCGGCTGGCCGACATCTACGGCAGGCGGCGGCTGTTCCTGGCCGGGGTCGCGGTCTTCGCGCTCGCATCGGCCGTGTCGGGGGCGGCGGCCGGCGCGGGGATGCTGCTGACGGGACGCTTCGCGCAGGGCGTCGGGGAGGCGCTGGCCGCGCCCGCCGCGCTCGGCCTGATCGCCCTGCTCTTCACCGAACCCGGCGAACGGGCGAAGGCCCTGGGCATCTGGGGCGGGCTCACCGGCCTCGGCGGGATCGCGGGGACGATCATCTCCGGGGTGCTGACCGACCTGGCGTCCTGGCGCTGGATCTTCTTCATCAACCTGCCGGTCGTGCTGGTCGTCCTGGCTCTCGTGCCGCGCCTGGTGACCGAGAGCCGGATGGCCCGCGACCACCGCCGCCTCGACCTCACCGGAGCGGTCACCGCCACGGTCGGCCTGGTGGCGATCGTGTCGGGCCTGCAGCAGGCCGCCACCCATCCGTGGGGCTCGTGGCAGGTGCTGGCGCCACTGCTCGGCGGGCTCGCCCTGCTCGCGGCCACGGTCCTCGTCGAGGCGCGCTCGGTCGCGCCGCTGATCCCGCCCCGGCTCTTCGCCGACCGCACCCGGGTGACGGCCAACGTCCTCAGCCTGCTCAACACGGCCGCGTTCTTCACGTTCGTCTTCCTGCTCACCCTGTACGAGCAGCAGGTGCTGGGGTACTCGCCGCTGCGGGGCGGCCTGTCGTACGTGCCGTTCGGGCTGGCCATCGGCGCGGGCATCGCCTTCGGCAGCGCCCTGCTGCCGCGCGCCGGGGTGCGTGCGCTCCTGGTCACCAGCTTCGCCGGCCTCGCCGCAGGACTCCTCATGACCCTCCGCCTCGACGCGGACGGCTCGTATGTGGGCGGGGTCCTGCCCTGCATGCTCGTGGTCGGCCTGTTCACCGGGGTGACGTTCCCGGCGCTTCTGGACGCCGCGCTGCACGGCGTCACCGGCGAGGACTCCAGCGTGGCCTCGGCGGTGCAGAACACCATGCAACAGGTGGGCGGCGCGATCGGCCTCGCCTGCCTGGCCACCCTGGCCTTCCGCCACACCGGACCCACCCCGTCCGGCGCGACTGCCGTCGACGGCTACCATTCGGCCTTTCAGGTGGCCGCCGCCGTCCTCATCGTGGGCGCCACCGTAGCCCTGACGCTCTCCCGCCGAAAGCGAACGCCGTAGGGGGCACCGCCCGCACCCCGGGCCGGCCGGAGTGCCAGGTGAGCCGCGGCAGGCGCGGGTGCTCGCGCTCCAACTCGCTGCCAGGCTCTGGCCGTCGGGGTGATGGGCGGTCAGGCCGGGGGCGGGGGCTCGGCCAGGGTGAGGAGGCGGGTGACCGTGGTCCAGTTGCGCAGCGTCGCGGGGTTGGTGAAGCGCTTCTCCAGCAGGGGCGGCAGCTTCGGCCGCCGCAGGCCGTCGGGGAAGTCGATGTACAGCTCGCACCGCCCGACGCGCATCTTCTCCGGGGCGTAGAGCGCCGGGTCGATGTTCTCCAGCGCCTTCCTGTCGGGCGGGGAGGCCAGGAACGCCACGGCGAACTTGGCGGGGTCGCGCACCTCCAGCGGGTTGCCCTCCACGACGTCTCGCAGCTCGGCGGCCGTCCGCACCATGACCGCGACGGACATGCCGAGCTCCTCGGTGATCCGCCGCTCGACGGCCGCCGCAACCCGTCCCGGCGGCTCCTTGTCCCCGCTGAACACGACGTTGCCGCTCTGCAGATGCGTCTTGACCTCGGTGTACCCGAGCCCTTCCACCAGCGAGCGGAGGTCCGCCATGGCGATCCTCGTGCGGGGGTTGACGTTGATGCCGCGTAGCAGCGCCACATATCGCACCTGCTCCTCCTTCGGTCCGAACGCTCTCGGACGCTATCGCCCGTTTGTGTCATCCCGCGTCAGGTATGGCCGTGCGTTGTGGGGAGGAGGGCGCCGGGGTCGCTGCCGGGCGCCCCCGAGTTCCGAGAGCCCTGAGCTCGACCGGCGCGCCGTGGACTGGAGACCCGCTGCGCGGGGCAGAACGGTTGCAGGGAGGTGGCCGTGGTGCGAGAGCTGGGTCGGCGGGCCATGCGGTGCGTACGGTTGTACCGGCCGGACGGCAATCCGCTGCGGCGCGTCTCCGACCAGGTCGAGGCGGTGGCGCTGGCCCTGGTGCTGGTCCTGTCACTGCTGAGCCTGGTGCCGGCCATCGTCGTGGGGAACGGCGTCTACCGGAGCGGGATGGCCCAGCAGCGGTCGGGGCGGTGGGTGACGGCCACGGCGCTTCGCGACGTGCCGAAGGCCGCCTGGGTGTCGGCGGACGGTGTGGTCACCCAGCTGCACACCACGGTCGCGTGGAAGTCCGGATCCGGGAGGATCGCGACGGGCGAGGCCCCGGTCCCCTCGCACACCAGGGCCGGGACCGCCGTACGGGTGTGGGTGGACGCTTCGGGCAGGCCGCAGGCCCGGCCGCCGGAGAGGACCGACACGCTGGTCGCCGCGTGGGTCACCGGGGTGGCGACGGCGTCCGGGGCGCTGCTGGCGCTGCTGGCCTCGTTCCTGCTGCTCCGCTGGCGGCTCGACCACCGCCGCTACGCCGCCTGGGACGCCGAGTGGGTCGCGGTCAACCCGCGCAAGCGCAAGCCGGAGGAGGCCTGACCCCTCCTTGCCGCCCTTCCCCCGGCCGTCGTCGATCGGCCGCGTCGCTGCCACAATCGTGGGGTGGCCACGACGACCCGGGGACTGCGATGGACGAGCGGCGGATGGTGCGGATCTCCAAATACCTGGCCGCGCATCTGCGTCATCAGCCGGAGGCGATCGGCCTGGAACTGGATCCGGCGGGCTGGGTCGGCGTCGACACGCTGCTCGCGGCCGCGAAGGATCACGGCTTCCCCATCTCCCTGGAGGAGCTGGACGAGGTCGTCGCCCGCAACGACAAGCGACGCTACGTGATCCAGGGTGGGCGGATCCGGGCCAGCCAGGGCCACTCGGTGCCGGTGGAGCTGGGTCTGTCGCCGGTCGAGCCGCCGGGGACGCTGTACCACGGCACCGTCGCCGCGGCCCTACCGTCGATCCGCGAGCAGGGGCTCGCGCCGATGAGCCGCCACCACGTCCATCTGTCGCCCGATCCGGCGACGGCCACCCGGGTCGGCTCCCGCCGCGGCGCGCCGGTGGTCCTCACCGTGGACGCGGGCGCGATGCACGCCGCCGGGCACGAGTTCTACCGCAGCGAGAACGGCGTATGGCTCGTCGCGCACGTCCCGCCGTCCTTCGTCGGGTTTCCCGGCCTCGGCCGCTGAAGCCGGCCAGCCGCCGCGTTCGACCACGGCGACAGGCCGGCTTCGCTTCACGGGGGCGGGGTCCCGTTTCAGGCCCCGCCCTGCGTTCAGGTGCGGGACGCGGCGCCGGTCATCGCGGCGGGGGCCTGCCCGCGGGCGCGCAGGGCCTCCAGGCCGACGAGGTCGTCCGCCTCGGCGTCCGGCGTCTCCTGGTCGAAGCGCGCGAGAGCCGGATGGCGCAGCGCCACCGTGATCGTGATCGCGATCGCCAGCCCGCACACGATGTACAGCAGGCCGATCCCGCGCCCGTCGCCGACTCCGATCACCTTGCCCACGGAGCCCGCGAGCGGGCCGCCCTCCCGCATCAGCGGCTCGAAGACCAGCCCCACCAGCCACGCCTGCACGGCCAGGCCGACGGGCTGGGTCGACAGCGCCAGCATCCGGTTGATCGCGATGACCCGGGCGTGGTAGCGCTGGGGCACCTTCGAGTGGATGATCGTCAGCCAGATGCCGTCGCTGATCGTCATCATGAGCGACATCCCGAAGGCGCCGACCGTGATGAGGATGAGCGACGGGCGGAGCCCCGCGATGGCGCAGAAGATCCCCAGCACTCCGGCGGCCGACAGCATGCCGAACATCCGGCGGTTCCTCGGCCCGCCCCACAGCGCGATGGTCAGGCCGCCGCACACCGCGCCGACGCCCGCGAGCAGTGCCACCCGCCCGGTGTCGGCCAGCTCGCCGACCGACAGGACCAGCGGCGGGATCATGATGAAGCCGGTGAACAGGAAGAAGTTGACGATGAACATCGTGAACGCCATGGCGCGAAGCCCCCGGCGGCGCAGCAGGTAGCGGAAGCCGGCCCGGATCTCGGCGGACACGGTCTCCCTGCGCCGCCACGCCATCGTCGCGGGGAAGCGGACCAGCGCCGTGACCGTGAAGGCCAAGGCGTAGCAGACCACGTTGGCCGTCAGGATGCCGTTGATCCCGATGAGCGACAGCAGTGCGACCGAGAACAGCGGCACCATGAGCTGGGCGATCGCGTTGCCGAGCTGGACGACGCCGCCGACGTGGTGCAGGTAGTGCTTGGGCGCGAGCTGTGGCCCGGCCGACTGCCAGGCCACCCGTTGCAGGGTGACCGATATCGACAGCAGCACCAGCAGGCCGTACAGCATGGGCATCGCCAGCGTGTCGGTCACCAGCAGGGCCAGCAGCGCGGCCTGGACGACGAGTGACCCGCCGTCGCCGGCGAGCATGGCCCGCTTGCGGTCGTACCGGTCGACCAGGGCGCCGATCAGCGGCGCGAGGATCAGCCCCGGCACCAGCGCGATGATGGCGAACAGGCCGAACTGCACCAGCGAGCCGGTCTTGATGTAGGCCCAGATCGGCACGGCGAACTCGGTCATCACTGCGCCGATCATGGAGACGATCTGGCCGGTCGCGACCGTGAAGAACCGTCCGAGGCCGGGCTGCGCCCCCGCCACCTGGCTCTTCCGGTCGGTGGACAGCGCCTCCCGCCACCACGTTGCCGCGCCGCCGGCGTCCGGACGCCACTCCTCCGGCCGGTCGAACGCCTCGTGCGTGGTGGTGACGATCGCGGCGAGCTCCTCGGTGCGGTACCGCAGGAAGTAGTGGCCCGCCTCGGCCATCACGACCAGCGCGGTCGTCTCCGACACGGCGTGCCAGTCCCGGTACCGCTCCTGGTAGAAGTCGGTCAGCGCGTCGCGGTCGCCGATGATCGAGACGACCGGCGCCCGGAGCTGCGGGCTCTGCCGTTCGACCAGGTCGCTGAAGTAGTCCTCACCGGCCCTGGCGTCCACCCGCATCGTACGGATGATGTGGTCGACCTGCTCGGGAGCGAGGTCCTGCAGGTCGGCGCCCATGGCCCGCAGCCAGTTCGCGTGGGCCGTGTGGTTGTCCAGCCGCTCGCTGCGGAAGATCCGGCCCATCAGCCCGTTGAAGCCCTTGCGTGGGGTGGCGAAGGGGAAGCTGCCGCCCATGTAGACGGCCTCGACCCGGCGCCCGGCAATCTCCAGCCGCCGGGCGGCCTCCGCCGTCAGCGCGCTTCCCACGCAGTGGCCGTACAGGGCGACCGGCCCGCGCACCCGCTCCAGCACCTCGTCGGCGATCCGCTGGGCCGCCTCCTCGAAGCCGATGGGTTCCTCCTCGACGCCGAGCTCGTGGCCTGGCAGTGAGGCGGCGAGCAGCGTGTGCCCGGGCGGGAGGGCGTCGGCCAGCGGCTGGTAGACCATCGCGCTCGCCCCGCCGTACGGGACGCAGACCAAGGTGAGCTGTGGTGCGGCGACAGGCTTGGTGAGCTCGATGAGCAGGCCGCGAGGGCGGCCGTCCGCCTCCTCGCCGGTCGCGGCGTTCGCCCGGTCGACCAGAGCGGCCAGCTCCCGCACGGTCCGGTTGGCGATCGCGTCGAGCACGCTCACCTGGTAGCCGTCCGCGGGGAGCACCTGGCGCAGCTTGGCGACCATGCGGATGAGCAGCAGCGAGTGGCCGCCGAGGGCGTTGAAGTCGTGGTCGATCGAGATCGCCTCGATGCCGAGGACCTCCCGCCAGACCTGGGCCACCAGGATCTCGGTCGCGGTGGTGGGCTCGGCCAGGTCCTCCCCGACGGCCACGACGGGCTCGGGCAGCGCCTTGCGGTCCACCTTGCCGTTCTGGTTGAGCGGGATGCTCTCCAGCGGCACGAACATCGACGGGACCATGTAGTCCGGCAGCCGGGCGGCGCAGTGCTCCGCGAGATCGCCCGGTTCGGCTCCGGTGGGGACGTAGTACGCCACCAGGCGCCTGTCCTCGGCGGTGAACGCGTGCACGGTGACCACCGCGTCGCGCACGCCGGGATGGTCGAGCACCGACGCCCTGACCTCGTCGAGCTCGATGCGGTAGCCGCGGATCTTCACCTGGTCGTCGAAGCGCCCCAGGAAGGCGACGTTCCCGTCGCGCAGCCACGTCACCCGGTCGCCGGTGCGGTACATCCGGCCGCCGCCGGGGAAGTCGTCGGCGAAGGGATCAGGGAGGAACCGCTCCTCGGTGAGGTCGGGCCGGTTCATGTAGCCCCGGGTGACGCCGACGCCGCCGACGTACAGCTCGCCGGGGATCCCCGCCGGCTGAAGCCGCCGCGAGGCGTCCAGGACGTACATCCGCATGTTCGGCAGCGGCTTGCCGATCGGGACGACCTCGACGAGCTGGGCGTCCCGGACGGGGTAGACACAGGTGCCCACCGACGCCTCGGTCGGGCCGTACTCGTTGATCAGCCGTCCGGGGCCGAGCATCTCCAGCCAGCGGTTGGCCATCGGCCCCGGCAGCGCCTCGCCCGCGACGACGATCTTCCCGGCGAGCGCGGCGGCCTGCCTGGCGTCGATCTGGTGGCCGAGGATCTCCAGGTGGCCGGGGGTGCACTTGATGAAGCTGTACGGCCCGCCCGCCACGAGCAGCGCCCCCAGCTCGCCCATGTCGAAGTCCTGCTCGAGGACGGTCACCTTCTGGCCGACGACCAGCGGCGCCCACAGGTTGGGCACGACGAGGTCGAACGCCACCGAGCCGAACAGGGGCGCCCCGCCGTCCCCCTCGCCCGCCAGGTCCTCGACCGCCCACCACACGTGGTTGACCAGCCCGCGGTGGGTGACCTGCACGCCCTTCGGCCGTCCGGTCGAGCCCGACGTGAAGATCACATAGGCCAGCCGGTCGATGTCGTACGGCACGCCGACCGGCGTGGTGGGGAGCTCGTCGAATGCTCCGCCGTCCACGTCCACGATCTCGACGCCGTCGAACAGGGACGCGTACGCGGCGGAGGTCAGCACGAGCGGGCTCGCGGCGGTCGACAGCATGTCGGAGATCCGCTGAGCGGGGAACTTCGGGTCCATCGGCAGGTAGGCGGCGCCGGCCTTCCACACGCCCAGCAGGCAGGCGATCAGCTCGGGGCTCCGGTCGAGCAGCACGCCCACCGTGTCCTCCGGGCCGACGCCCCGCTCGCGCAGCAGGTGCGCGACCTGGTTGGCGCGGGCGTGCAGCTCGGCGTACGTGGTCGTGCGGCCCTGGAAGGAGGCCGCGACCGCGCCGGAGTCCGCGTGGCGCTCCAGCAGCTCGGGAAGGGCCGCGTCGGGGTACGGCCTGGCCGAGTCGTTCCATGTGCCCAGAGCGACGTCGCGCTCGGCGTCGGTGAGCAGCTCCAGATCGGAGAGCGGCGTGCCGGGGGCCGAGGCGATCCGCTCGGCCAGCGCCCGGTAGTGCCCGGCGAGCCGGACCACGGCGTCGGCGTCGAAGCGGTCCTTCTTGTAGGTCAGGTAGAGCTGGGGGTCGTCGTCCGCCTCGTTCAGGTGCACCAGCAGCGCGAGGTCGTAGGTGAAGTCGTCGACGTCGTGCTCCCACACCGACGCCTCCATGCCCGGCCAGCGCCCGCGCTGGTCACGGAAGGCACGCAGCGAGAAGCCCACGGTCGACAGCGAGAAGTTGCGGGCGTCCTGGTCGCTCAGCGCCTCCGTCAGCTCGGAGAACGGCAGGTGGTTGGTGAGCGCCTCGCCGAGCCGGCGCCGCACTCCGGCGGCGGCCTGGCGGAACGAGGGGTTGCCCGACAGGTCGGCACGCAGGGGGAGGGCGTTGACGAAGCAGCCGAGTATCGGCTCCAGCTCCACCCGGCGGCGTCCGCCGTTCACCGTGGCGAGCGTCAGGTCGCTCTGGCCGGTGTAGCGCGCCAGCAGCATCGAGAAGACGGTGAGCAGGGCCACGAACGGCGTGGTTCCGGGGCCGCCCGCCTCCCGCAGCGCCCGCAGCACCTCGTCCGGCAGCGTGAACAGATGGCAGTCGCTGCGCATGCCGGCGGAAGGGGCGTCGCCCGGCTCCTTGGCGATCGGCAGCTCGACCGAGGACGCGCCGTCCAGCCGGTCGCGCCAGTACCCGAGCCGTCGCTCACGCTGCTCGCCGGTCAGCTCGCGCCGGGACCACACGGCGTAGTCGGCGTACTGGAGCGGGGGCGGGCCGAGCTCGGCCGGGCGGCCCTCGCGCACGGCCGCGTAGACGGCGGTCAGCTCGTCCACGATGATGCCGACCGACCACCCGTCGCACGCGATGTGGTGGCAGGCGAACAGCAGCACGTGCTCCTCGTCGCCCAGACGCACCAGCGTCGTACGGTGGACCGGGCCGCTCTCCAGGTCGAACCGCTCCACCGCGGCCCTGGAGGTGATCTCCCGTGCCCTGGCCTCCCGCTCGTCCACCGGCAGTTCTCGCAGGTCGACGACGTCGAGCGGCGCCGGTCCGGGGTCGAGGACGATCTGGCGGGGCTCGTTCCCGTCGCCCTCGTAGACGGTGCGCAGGATCTCGTGCCGATCGACCAGGGTGTCCAGCGCCACGGTGAGAGCGCCCGTGTCGAGCGGGCCGGTGAGCCGCAGGCCGATGGTGGAGTTCGGCGCGGGCGCGCCCTCGCCGAGCCGTGCGCCGAGCCACATCTGCGCCTGTTCGTAGGAGCAGGGGGCCGGTCCCTCGCCCCGCGGGGTGATGGCGTTCGCGGCGGCGGCCCGGGTGGCGAGAAGCCGGCGCAGCGCCTCCTGCCGGCGTGGGGAAAGCGATGCTACTAGATGCTCGTTGTCAGTCGTCGGCGTTATCGTCACCGAGCGTTCTCCTCTCTGCGCGACTAATGCGCAGAACAACTGACCACAGGGGAATAGTGGTAATGCGAGAAAACGCTTGAAAGTCGAATCAAATGCGTGGCCGTGGTGTTCGGCCAGGGGATGCGTGGGAGCGCTCCCATGACAAGCCTTATTCACGATACGGGAAACATACACGTGATGCAAGACGCATCTACACGCAATCTACACGGCACCTACACGCGATACGGCAATGCCTTGAGCAGCGTAAACAAGCGAAACGTATGGGGAACGCGCCAATCCGTCACCATTCTTGGGTGGCGCAACATGAGCGTTCATCATAATCTGCGATCACCACACGGCCGGTCGGATTTTTTGACATCCGGCCGTCCGGACTACCGAATCGAACTACATTCTTGCGCGCGCCGGGAGAGTCGTCTTATGTTGTCCGCCGGAATCATCTTTTTCAGCGGAGGCGTCACCGCGAGAATGGTCAGGTCCGCCTTTCGACATGTCACCGTGGCCGGCTGGGACCGGATCTCGCGGAAGAGGGAGGACGCTCATGGACGATAAATGGAAGCCTTTGGAGCTGACCCCGGACGGCACCGCCGCCACGCCCGAGGGCCTGCTCGACCGGCTGCGCGGAATGGACGTGGGCGACCTGCTCGTCCGCGAGAAGGCGCTCGTCTTCCGGGGGTTCGGCGTCACGCCCGGCACTCTGGACCCCGTCATGAACATGCTTCTGCCCAACCGGCTGGCCTACGTCCACGGCAACTCGCCCCGCACCAAGGTGGGCGGCAACGTCTACACCTCGACCGAGTACCCGGCCGAGTACACGATCTCCATGCACAACGAGCTGTCGTACTCCGCCACGTGGCCCTCCCGGTTGCTGTTCTACTGCGAGAAGGCGGCCGAGAGCGGCGGGGCGACTCCGCTGGTGGACGGCGTGCGCTGGCTGGAGTCGCTCGACGACGAGGTCAGGGAGGCGTTCGGCAAGGGGGTGCGCTACACCCAGAACCTGCACGCCGGCCAGGGGCTCGGCAAGAGCTGGCAGGAGACGTTCGAGACCGAGGACCGCGACCAGGTGGCCGAGATCCTCGACCGCATGGAGGCGGACTGGCAGTGGCGGCCCGACGGCGGTGTGCGGGTCACGCAGATCAGGCCCGCCACCACCCGGCACCCCGTGACCGGGGCGGAGGTGTGGTTCAACCAGGCGGACCAGTGGCACCCCGCCTCGCTCGGCGACGAGACCGCCGCCATGCTCGCCGAGCTCATGCCGCCGGAGGAGCTGCCGCAGTCCGTGGCCTTCCCCGACGGCACGCCGATCCCCGGCGACCATGTCATTCAGGTGCGCGACCGCGGCCTGGAGAACGCGGTGAACGTCGACTGGCGGGAGGGCGACCTGCTGCTGATCGACAACGTGCTCGTCGGTCACGGCCGCCGGCCTTTCACCGGCTCCCGCCGCGTCCTCGTCGCCATGTCCGACTGACGTCCCACTGATCGTGCCGGCTGATCGTCCGGCTGATCGTGCCCGCGAAAGGGAAACCGCAGTGCACAACATCGCTCTAGGGGTCGCTGCGACCTTCACCGCCGAGCCACTAGGCGACGCCCTGCGGTTCTGGCTCGCCGAACTGGGCGTCGAAGGGGATGTCGCCTTCGCTCCGTACGACCAGGTCTTCCCCTCGCTCCTCGACCCGGGCAGCGTGCTCGGACGGGCCGGCGCCGCGGTCGTCCTCGTCCGTGCCGAGGATCTCGTCGACGGCGTTAGCGCCAGTGATCCGTCCGCGCTCGACGCCGCCGCGGACGACCTGGCCGCCGCGCTGCGGACCTCGGCCGGCGCGGCCGGCGCCGTCCACCTCGTCGCGGTCTGCCCGGCCTCGCCCGAGCACGGCTCGCCCGAGGCCCACGCGCGCCTCGCGGCCAGGCTCTCCCACGCGTTCGAGGGGGACCGGGCCGTCTCCGTGCTCACCTCCGCCGAGCCGTACGAGCCGGCGGACCCGGAGGCCGTCCACGACGCCTTCGCCGACCGGACCGGCAACGTCCCCTACACCGACCGCTACTTCGCCGCGCTCGGTGCCGCGCTCGCCCGCCGCCTGCACGCGACGACCACACCGCGTCCCAAGGTCGTCGTCGCGGACTGCGACGGCACGCTGTGGGACGGCGTCGTCGGTGAGGACGGCCCGGACGGCGTCGTGATCGGCCCCGAGCGCATGGAGATCTGGCAGGAGCTGGCCCGCCAGGTCGCGGCGGGCCGGCTGGTGTGCCTGAGCAGCAAGAACGAGGAGAAGGACGTCCGCGAGGTCTTCGCCCGCCATCCCGAGCTGCCGTTCGGCCTGGACGACGTCGCCGCGATGCGCGTCGGCTGGGAGGCCAAGTCCGCGGCCCTGCGCTCGCTGGCCGCCGAGCTCAACCTCGGGCTCGACTCCTTCGTCTTCCTCGACGACAGCCCGGTCGAGTGCGCCGAGGTCCGGGCCGGCTGCCCTGAGGTGCTGACCCTCCAGCTCCCGGCCGACGCCGCCGGGGCGGCCGCGTTCCTGCGGCACTGCTGGCCCCTCGACCTCGCCGCGGTCACCGAGGCCGACCGCGTGCGCACCCGGTACTACCAGCAGGAACGGCGGCGCGAGCAGGCCAGGGGCGAGATGTCCCTCGCCGACTTCTTCGACACGCTCGACCTGAGGGTGACCATCACCCCGGCTGGCCCCGAGCACGAGGCCCGGGCCGTTCAGCTCGCCGAGCGGACCAACCAGTTCAACCTCTCCGGGACGCGACGCCTGGACGGCGACGAGAAGTTCGTCGTGGACGTGCGCGACCGGTTCGGGGACTACGGCGTCGTCGGCCTCACCGACGTACAGGCGGACGGGGACACGCTGCGTGCCGGCGCGTTCCTGCTGAGCTGCCGTGCACTCGGGCGTGGGGTGGAGCATCGCATGCTCGCCCACCTGGGCACGCTCGCGCGGGAGCGCGGGCTGGCCCGGGTGGCCCTGTCCTTCCGGGCGACCGAGCGCAACCAGCCGGCCAGGGACTTCCTCGCCACACTGCCCGCCGCCGTCGAGCCGCGGGGCGAGGAGGCGGCCTGGTACGTCCTCGACGCGGGCGACGCGGCAGCCGTCGTCCACTCGCCGGGCCCTGCCCAGGAGAGGGGGGCCCAGGAGAGGGGGGCCCAGGAGAGGGGGGCGGGGGCCGCCCGGACCACCGAACTCGCGGCGGCTCCCGCCGCATGGGGGGCCGTCGAACGGATCGCGACCCGGCTCACCGGCGCCGAGGCGATCCTGGACGCGATGCGGGCCGCCCGCCCCGTGGCGGAGGTGGCCGGAGCGAGCCCGGCCGAGGCAACCGTCATGCGGATATGGGCCGAGCTGCTCGACGTGGCGCCGACCTCGGTGGGCGACGGCTTCTTCGAGCTGGGCGGCCATTCGCTGCGGCTGGTGCAGTTCATGGCGCGGGTGCGGGCCGAGTTCGGCGTCGAGCTGCCCTTCGACACGCTCTACACCACCTCGTTCACGGTGGCCGAGGTCGCCAAGGTCATCGAGGAGCGGCAGCTCGCCGACACCGGCGACGAGGAGCTGGCCGGGCTGCTCGACGAGCTGGCGGGCCTGTCGGACGAGGAGATCGAGGCCCTGCTCGACTCCGGGAACGGCTGATCCGCATGGCGACGATGCTGCTGATCACTCACGGCACCAACGGGGACGTGCTCCCTTTCGTACGGATCGGGCGTGAGCTGGCGGAGCGCGGCCACGAGGTCACCGTCATGACGCACGCCTGGTTCGCCGACCGGATAGCGGCCGCCGGCCTGAGGCACCTGCCGATCGACACCGCGGAGGGCTACGACCGGCACCTGGACGACGCCCGGCAGTTCATGCTCGATCCCCTCAAGGACCCCGGCGGGGTGCTGGAGCTCTACCAGCGCAACGGCCTTTTCGAGCTGCTCGCCGACGAGGTCCGCATGATCGAGGCCCACTACCGGCCGGGGGAGACCGTGGTGGTCGCACGGCACACGTCGGGCATGGCCGGGCTGATGGCCGCCGAGCGCCGCGGGGTCCCGGTGGCGCTGGTGTCCGTCACGCCGCACCAGTACGTCTCGTTGCCGGTGGTCGGGGAGATCTTCCGGAACGTGCTCGGGCGGGGGTACGACGAGATCTTCCGGTCGTTCGGCCTGCGCCCGGTCCGCGACTGGACCGGATACCTGATGAGCGTCAAGACCCAGCTCGCGCTGTGGCCGGAATGGTTCGACGCCGCGGGGCAGCAGGCGCCGGGGCACGTCGTCCGCTGCGGGTTCGTGCTCGGCGACACGGCGGAGGGGCCGGTCCCCGAGTGGAGCGAGCCGCCCGTGCTGATCACCGGTGGCACCGGGCAGGTGCTGCACGAGCGGTTCTACGACGTGGCGGTCGCCGCGTGCCGGCGGATCGGGAGGCCGGCCCTGCTGGTGAACCGGCACCCGTCGTTCCTTCCCGAGTCGCTGCCCGACGGGGTGGAGTGGCTGCCCTCGGCGCCGTTCGCCACGGTCATGCCCCACGTCGCCGCGGTCCTGCATCACGGGGGAATCGGCACGCTCGCCCGGGCGCTGTCGTCGGCCACTCCGCAGGTGCTGCTCGCGCACGGAGTCGACCGTCCGGACAACGCGGAGCGGCTCCACCGCGCGGGCGTCGCGGAGTGGCTGCCCGTGACCCACTGGGACGAGGAACGGCTGGCCGGACTGCTCGCCCGAGCGCTCGACGACGACGGGTACCGCGAGCGGATGGCGCCGCTCGCGGCCGACGCCGCGTCGGAGAACTCTGTGCGCGTCGTCGCCGAGCACGTCGAGGGGCTGCTCGGCACCGATCAGATCATGACGCGGCCCGATCCGCGCGAGCGGATCGCGCGCCTCACCCCCGAGCAGCGGACCCGCCTGGCCGCGATGGCCCGTGCCCGGAGGGACGTGTAGAGGGGGTTGCCCTCGCTGGGCTCTTCCGGTACGCGGGTAGGAGTTACCGTCGGGAGACGGATTCCGGCGGACACCGGATCAGGCGACCCTGGGAGGACCGATGGAGTGGGCACCCGCGGACTGCACGCTGCCGACCGTGGAGCGGCCGCTGCGCGTGGCCGAGTTCGACGCGCTGTTCGCCACCGCCCTGCGCGGCGCCGAGCGGCGGTCGCCGACCCTGCTGCGGCTGCGGCTCGACGGCTCGGGCCAGGCCGAGCTCATCACCCGTGACCTCGCCACGAGGGAGAGCGCCTGCTGCTCCTTCTTCACCTTCTCCTTCGCCCGGGAGGGCGGCGACCTCCTGGTCGACGTCGAGGTGCCCCGGGAGCGGGTCGCGGTCCTCGACGCGCTCGCCTCCCGGGCCGGGGCATGAGCGCGGGCACTCCGGAGAACGAGAGCGCCGGTGACAGTGAAATCGGCTGTCGCGGGCCTCGCGGCGACGTGGTTCCCGGTACGGGCCAGGGTGGTGCCGATCGCGGCGATGCGGATGGGGGCCGGTCGCGGAGCGGGGAGCTCGCCCGGGCCGCCGGCCACCCCTCGGCTTCCGCGACCGCAGCCGGGCCGTGTCAGTCCAGGCAGAACTCGTTGCCCTCGGGGTCGGCCATCACGATGAAGCCGCCGCTCATCGGCGGTTCGGGCTCGTGGCGGCGCACCCTCGCCGCCCCCAGCTCGACCAGCCGTTCGCACTCGGCCTCCAGCGCCGCCATCCGCTCCTCGCCCCGCAGTCCTGGAGCCGTACGGACGTCGAGGTGGACGCGGTTCTTGACGGCCTTGTCCTCCGGCACCTGCTGGAAGAACAGCCGCGGGCCGTGCCCGTCCGGGTCCTCGATGGCCGATCTCGTGTTGCGCTGATCCTCCGGCACGCCGACTCGTGCGAGGAAGTCGTCCCACGCGGCCAGCGGATCGGCGTCCTCGGGCAGGTCGACTCCGGGCGGGCAGGGGTGGACGTAGCCCAGCACGTCGCACCAGAAGGACGACAGCGCCCGCGGGTCGTGGGCGTCGAAGGTGACCTGGATCTCGCGGCTCATCGGGGCGTTCCGTTCGCAGCGGGTCTCGTGTGCAGATAGAGGTCGCGCAGCAGGCAGACCTCGGACAGGTGGTGGATCAGCTCGCGGTGGATGTGCAGCACCAGATCGGCCATGGGGGCTTCGGGGTAGGGCTCCTTCGCGCCGACCGGCACTCGGAGCCCGGCCTCTCCGAGACCCTTCACCCCGGCCAGCCAGACGTCGAGCTGGGAGTGAAGCTGGCCGAGGGCGGTGGCCGCGTCGCCGGCGTACTCCCAGGTGTCGTACGACGCGGCCGGCGCGCCGAAGTGCGCCGCGTTGCGCGCGGCCAGCACGCCGACGATGACGTGACCGAGTCGCCAGGCGATCGTGGTGAAGGCCGGCGGAACCGGCTCCGGGAAGGCGTAGTCCATCGTGAAGTCCCCGGCGCCGACCTGGATGGGCGCCGCCGAGTGGCCGCGCGGCCGCACGCTCCAGGCGTCCGGCGCCGGCGACCAGAAGTACTCGTCGTCGGTGAGGTCGTCGAGCCGGCTTCGAAGCTGGTGATTCCAGTGGAACTCGAACTGCTCGCGCAGTGCTCGGTTCCAGTCGAGTTCGTTCGCGTCCATAAGACCACCCTGGCACCACAGGAGGACAGAATCGGTCCGCTATCTCTGACAGGGTGGACGACATGGCCGGAGGTGACGAGCGGGGGACGACGGAGCGGGTGCTCACCCTGCTCGGGCTGCTGCAGCAACGCCAGGTCTGGACCGGCCCCGAGCTCGCCGGCCGGCTCGGCGTGACGCCGCGGACGGTGCGGCGTGATGTCGAGCGGCTGCGCACGCTCGGCTATCGGGTGCACGCCAGCCAGGGTGTCGGCGGCGGTTACCAGCTCGGCCCGGGGCAGGACCTGCCGCCGCTGCTTCTCGACGACGACGAGGCGATCGCCACCGTGGTCTCGCTGCTCGCCGGCGCGGGTGGCGGCGTCGCCGGCGCCGGCGACGCCGCACTCCGGGCGCTGACCAAGCTCGACCGGGTGCTGCCCGCCCGGCTGAGGGACGAGGTGCGCGCCCTGTCGGGCTCGGTGGAGTCCTTCGGCGGAGGCCGCACGCCGGTCGACCCCGGGGTGCTTATGGCGCTGGCCAGAGCCTGCCGCGACGAGGTCGAGGCCGGCTTCGGCTACCCGTCCGGGAGCGAGGTGCGACGGCGGCGGGTCGAGCCCTATCGGCTGGTCGTCTCCGACCGGCGCTGGTACCTCCTCGCCTACGACCTCGATCGTGACGACTGGCGTAGCTTCCGCGTCGACCGCATGACCGATGTGTCCGCACGGACCTGGCGCTTCCGCCCGCGCGTGGCGCCCGACGCGGCGGCGTACGTGCAGGAGGGGGTGGCGAGCCGGGTCTACGAGCACCAGGCGCGATTCCTCGTGCACGCGCCGGCCGACACGGTGCGCGCGCAGATTCCGGCGTCGGCGGCCGTGGTACGACGGCGAGGGAGTGAGCTCTGCGAGGTGCTCAGTGGCGCCGGCAGCCTCGACTTCCTGCTCATGCACATGCTCCTGCTGGGGCACGACTTCGAGGTGCTCGACCCTCCGGAGCTCAGGAGGCGCTGCCACGCACTGGCGAACAGGCTCCTGGCGGCCGGCGCGGCGACCTCACCGGTGCCGGAGGATCCATGAGCCACCGCCACTCCGGCGCACCAGGGACAGAAGCACCAGGGACAGAAGGGGTGGATCGCCTCGTGGGGGATGTCGCCCCGCGCTTGCGGAATATAGAGATGGAGGATGACCACACCGCACACGCCGGTGCTCGTCCTCGCCGCCGGACAGCGTTGCGGGAGCACGCTCCTGCAGCGCCTGCTGACCTCCCATCCGGGCGTCCTCATCTGGGGCGAGCACGGCGGGCAACTCGGCCGCATCCTCGAAGCCGCCGACAGCCTCCTGTCATGGTCACGGGAGCTGGGCGGGGACGCCCGCGCCGAGTTCTCGCGGAACTCCCACCAGAGCTGGATGGCCAACCTCACGCCCGATCGCGACGTCATCCTGCGCGCGCTCCGCACTTTCGTCGACACCTTGTACGTCGAGCCCGCCGTCCGCCTCGGCCGTCCCGTCTGGGGCCTGAAGGAGGTGCGCTACACCCTCGCCGATGCCCGCCGCCTGCGGTCGCTCTATCCCGGCCTGGCCGTCATCCTGCTCATCCGCGACCCCCATGCCGTGCTCCGCAGCCTGGACGAGTGGGAGCGAAAGACGAACGGCCGCTGGACACGCCGGCTGACCGAGGACGCCGTGGTGAACTGGCAACGCGTCGCCGAGGACTTCCTGGCGCCCCCGGAGGCCGGGCTGCCGGTGCTGCGCCTGCGCTACGAGGACTTCGTCGCCGATCCCGGCGGCGCCTGCGAGAAGATCGCACGGCACACGGGCCTCGACGCCGGAGCCTTCGACCCGGAGGTGCTCGCCACACGTGTGCACGTCGGCGAGGATTTCGCCCATCTCGCGCGCGACATCCGGGAGTGGCACGCCCTGCCGGCGTCGCTGCGCCGGCTGCTCGACCCGCCCCAGATGCGGTCGCTCATCCACGCCTGCGGCTACCGCGCTGTGGCCTAGCTCTCACGTCACCCGGTGGACGCGGAGGGACGCCCGGAAGCGGCCGTTCCTCCCCGGACGTATTGCCCGGCGGCGCGTGATGGGGTGACGATGGCGCGGAGGCACTCGGAGAGTGAGGCGCCGTGACCGACCCATGGCTCGCACTGGAATCCGGAGCCGACGCGGCAGAACGCACCGGCGAGCTCCGCCGCGCCCACGCCCGCTTCGTGTCCGCCGGGGCGATCGACGGGCGGGTGCGCGCGGTGGTCGCCGACTCGTGGCGGCGCTCGGCGCGGTCGGTGGACCCGGGGACGCTGGCGCCCGTCGAGCTGTCCGACGACGACCTTGAGGACTACCGCCGGGACCATCCGCTCGCCGCCGTCCTGCCCCTCTTCCGGGATCTGCTCGGATCGGTGGTCGACGACGGCGGCCACCTGCTCGCCGTGTGCGACGCGGCCGGGCGGCTCCTGTGGGTCGAGGGACACCGCGACGTGCGGCTGCGGGCCGAGCGGATGCACTTCGTCGCCGGGGCCCGCTGGGACGAGGCGCACGCCGGGACGAACGCCCCGGGCGTGGCCATCTCGGTCGACCACCCCGTGCAGATCTTCGCGGCTGAGCACTTCAGCACGCCGGTCCAGCGGTGGACCTGCGCGGCGGCGCCGATCCACGACCCGCACACCGGCCGCCTGCTCGGCGCCGTCGACGTCACCGGCGGCGACCAGGTGGCGAGCCCCTACAGTCTCGCCCTGGTGCGGGCCGCGGCACGGGCGGCCGAGGCGCACCTGGCCGGCCTGCCCTCGCCGGCCGGCACCGTCACGCTCACCGCGCTCGGCCGCGACGACGCCGTGCTCGCCCGGGGCGGGCGGCGGGTCAGGCTGGGCCGCCGGCACAGCGAGATCGTGGTGCTGCTGGCATGCCATCCCGAAGGCCTCGGCAGCGACCAGCTCAGCATGGAGCTCTACGGTGACCGGATGCTCAACCCGGTCACGCTGCGCGCGGAGCTGTCCCGGCTGCGCCACCGGCTGGGAGAGCTGCTCGACTCCCGGCCGTACCGCCTGCGGGTGCCGCTCCGCGCCGACTTCCACGTCCTGGCCGACCACCTCGCCGCCGGAGCGGCGCAGGCGGCACTGGCGGCGTACGGCGGGCCGCTGCTGCCGGGCTCCGACGCGCCGGGCATCGAGTGGCAGCGCCGCGTCCTCGACGACCGGCTGCACGATCTGCTGCTCGGCCGCCGCGACCCCGATCTGCTGGAGCGGTGGGTGGCGACGCCGTGGGGGAGGGACGACCTGCTCGCCTGGCAGGCCCTGCTCGCGGCCACGCCGCCCGGCTCGCCCAGCCGCACGCGCGTCGCCTGCCGGGTGAGCGAGCTCGACGCGGAGTACGGCCTGCCGCACCGCTGAGCTACCGGCGCCGTACGCCGTCGAGGAGCCAGCGGCGGACGACGGCGGCCGCGAGCGGCAGCGGGACCGTGCCGGCGCCGAGGCCCACGTCGACGAGCAGGTCGAAGACGTCCCCCCGCCGGGCCGCCGTGGCGATCGCGGCGTCGATGAAGCCCGGCGACCTGGAGGCGAAGGCCAGCACGTCGGTGGTGAGGAGGTGCCGTCCGAGGGCCTTCCTCAGCTTCCTGCGATAGGCGCGGAGCGGCCCTTGAGCGTGCCCGCCCTGCTCGCCGTACTGCATGACCGCCTCGGCGGCGAGGCGGCCGGTGAGCAGCGCGTAGTAGATGCCCTCGCCGGTCAGGGGGTTGATGAAGCTTCCCGCGTCCCCCGCGAGGAGCACGCGCCCGGCCCCCGGCGTCGGGCGCCCGGTCGACAGCGGCAGGTGGTGGGCCCGCAGATCACGGGCGGGAAGGTGGGGCAGGAGCTCGGCCAGCCGGCCGTGCAGGACCGCGCGGCCCGGCAGTCCTGTGGCGCGCAGCCCCGGGAGGAGCATGCCGAAGCCGACGTTCGCCGTGCCGTCCCCCACCGGGAACGACCACGCGTACGCGGGCCAGCCCTCCCGCTGCATCGCGATGAGCTGGACGTCGTCATCGGCAGGCACGTCGGCGTACCCGCGCACCGCGATCGCCGTGTGCCCGTCCGGGCTGGCCGGGATGCCCGCGAGCCTCCGTACGGCGGAGTTGGCGCCGTCGGCCGCGATCACGGCCCGTGCGGGGATGGCGCCGTCGACGAGCACATACCCGTCCCGCGCGTCGACCGAACGGACACGGTGGTGGCGCACCTCGACGCCGGCGGCGCGGACGGCCTCGACCAGACGGGCGTCGAACACCTTGCGCGGCACGACATGGTTGGGCCGGGCCACGGTGGCCAGGACCCGTGCCCCTCCGGGGGACACCACCGACAGGCGCGAGGTCGGCCGGTAGTCCGCGATGAGGTCCGGCAGCCCGAGGGTCGCGAGCTCGACGCGGGCGTGCGCGGCGATGCCGTCGCCGCAGGCCTTGTCCCGGGGGAACGCGGCCTTGTCGAGCAGCAACACCCGCGCGTCCGGGCGGAGCTGCCTGGCGCGCAGGGCCGCCGCCGAGCCGGCGGGACCACCGCCGACGATCACCACGTCCCACACGTCGTCCACCTGTCGAGGGTGTCACGGAAGAGGTCGCAGGTGCCACGGAAGGCTCCGTGGAAACGCGGCCGGGCGCCATGACAACGACGGCAACATACCGGCAACATTCCCGCAACTAACGTCGCGGGCGACAAGCCGAACACCTCGTCCGGGAGGTCACCTCATGACCCGTTACGCGGCGCCGGGACAGCAGGGCGCGCCCATGGCCTACGAGCAGCGTTACGACCACTGGATCGGCGGCGAGTACGTCCCGCCGCAGAAGGGGCAGTACTTCGGCAACCCCACCCCCGTCACCGGCGAGACCTTCACCGAGATCGCCCGCGGCACCGCCGAGGACGTCGAACGGGCCCTGGACGCGGCGCACGGCGCGGCGCCGGCCTGGGGCAGGACGCCGGTCGCCGAGCGCGCAGGAGTCCTCAACCGGATCGCCGACCGCATGGAGCGGCACCTGGAGGAGCTGGCCGTCGCCGAGGTCTGGGAGAACGGCAAGCCGGTCAGGGAGACCCTGGCCGCCGACATCCCGCTGGCGATCGACCACTTCCGCTACTTCGCCGGGGCCATCCGGGCCCAGGAGGGCGGGCTGGCCGAGCTGGACGCCGACACCGTGGCGTACCACTTCCACGAGCCGCTCGGCGTCGTCGGCCAGATCATCCCGTGGAACTTCCCGATCCTCATGGCCGCCTGGAAGCTCGCCCCCGCCCTGGCCGCGGGCAACGCCGTCGTGCTCAAGCCGGCCGAGCAGACGCCGGCCTCGATCCACTACTGGATGAGCCTGGTCGCCGACCTGCTGCCGCCCGGCGTCGTCAACATCGTCAACGGCTTCGGGGCCGAGGCGGGCAAGCCGCTGGCGTCGAGCGCCCGGGTGGCGAAGGTCGCGTTCACCGGTGAGACCACCACCGGGCGGCTGATCATGCAGTACGCCAGCGAGAACATCAAGCCGGTCACGCTGGAGCTGGGCGGCAAGAGCCCGAACCTCTTCTTCGACGACGTCTCCCGCGCGGACGACGAGTTCTACGACAAGGCCCTGGAGGGCTTCACGATGTTCGCCCTCAACCAGGGCGAGGTGTGCACCTGCCCGTCCAGGGCGCTCATCCAGCAGGGCCACTACCAGCGCTTCCTGGACGCGGCGGTGGCGCGCACGGAGAAGATCGTCCAGGGCCACCCGCTGGACACGGGCACGATGGTCGGGGCGCAGGCATCCAACGACCAGCTGGAGAAGATCCTCTCCTACCTCGACATCGGCAGGCAGGAGGGCGCCAAGGTGCTCACCGGCGGCGCGCGCGCCGACCTCGGCGGCGAGCTGGCCGGAGGCTACTACGTACAGCCGACGATCTTCGAGGGCTCCAACGGCATGCGGGTCTTCCAGGAGGAGATCTTCGGACCGGTGGTCGCGGTGACGTCGTTCACCGACTTCGACGACGCCATCAAGATCGCAAACGAGACGCTGTACGGCCTGGGAGCCGGGGTGTGGACCCGCGACGTGAACACGGCGTACCGGGCGGGCCGCGCGATCCAGGCGGGCCGGGTGTGGACGAACTGCTACCACGCCTATCCGGCGCACGCCGCGTTCGGCGGGTACAAGCAGTCGGGCATCGGCAGGGAGAACCACAAGATGATGCTCGATCACTACCAGCAGACCAAGAACCTTCTGGTCAGCTACTCGCCGGCCAAGCTCGGCTTCTTCTAGGCCGCCCGATGCCCGACGTCTCACGTGTGGACCTGACTCCCGCGGCCGCCGACCTCCTGCGGCGGCTGCGGGAGGCCCACGGGCCCCTGATGTTCCACCAGTCCGGCGGCTGCTGCGACGGCAGCGCCCCGATGTGCTACCCGGAGGGGGAGTTCCGCACCGGTTCGTCGGACGTGCTGCTCGCCTCGCTGTCCGTCGACGGCGTGGCCGAGCCGGTCACGTTCTGGATCGGGGCGGGGCAGTTCGAGCTCTGGCGGCACACCCACCTGACCGTCGACGTCGTCCCCGGCCGGGGCGGTGGCTTCTCCCTTGAGGCCCCGGAAGGGGTGCGCTTCCTGATCCGGTCACGCCTGCTGACCGACGACGAGCGGGCCGCGCTCGGCGACTGAAGCGACACGGTTCCCGCGGCCCGTTTCTTGGGGCCTGGTTCTTGGGGCCCGGTTCCCGCGGCAGGGTTCCCCGCGGCCCGTTTCCGTGCCACGTGAGCGCGCCCGCCTCCCGGCGACGGCCGGAAGGCGGGCGCACCCCGTTGACCGGGGCTCGCGTGATCCGCTAGATCTTGCCGGTGCCCGCCCCCGCGAGGACGCTCGCCTTCACGCCGCTGGGCGCGTCGACGGTGTACGAGTAAGGAATCGAGCCGACGCTGCCCGCCGTCTGCGGCGTGCCCGAGTTCACGAAGTAGTTGTTGCGGGCGACGATCGAGCCGCCCGGCGACGAACCCTCAGCTATGTGGGTGGGTTCGGAGATGTTCTCGAAGTAGTTGCCCTCGACGAGCACGCCCGCGCCGCAGGTGGAGGCGACGCCGTAGCTGTAGTCGGTGGAGGACGGGTCCTTGTAGTAGTAGTTGTCGAACACGTGGACGGGGTTGCCGAAGC
Source organism: Microbispora sp. NPDC049125 (assembly GCF_040802045.1). Lineage (NCBI taxonomy): Bacteria > Bacillati > Actinomycetota > Actinomycetes > Streptosporangiales > Streptosporangiaceae > Microbispora > Microbispora sp. NPDC049125. The sequence goes on from NZ_JBEZDW010000026.1 coordinate 106,072, forward strand.
GCACCCGCGGGTTGCGCTGGGCGCAGGTCTGGAACGCGTTGTGGTGGTAGGTCACGCGCAGGTGCCCGGTGTCCTCGGAGGCGTTGCCGTCGCTGTGGCCGACGAGTGAGCACTTCACGTGGTCGTGGAGCCTGTTCCAGGACACGGTGACGTAGTCGGAGCCGTGGGTGATGTCCAGCAGCCCGTCGTAGTAGTCGGTGCCGTGCGTGGTGTCGCTGGACAGGTCGTTGTGGTCGATCCACACCCGCGTGGCGTCGTCCATGTGGATCGCGTCGCCGTTGCCGTTGCCCGCCACGACCTTCGAGATCTTCATGTTGCGCACGATGACGTTGCTGACGTCGCGCATGTTGAGGCCGCAGCCGGTGAGCCCGGAGCTCGCCCCGACGCCGATCACGGTGGTGTTGGAGCCCACCCGTACGTCGTCCGAGCAGGTGAAGTTGCCGTTGACCTGCACTGTCTTGGCGGCGTTGCCGCTGACGGCGGACGTGAGCGCGGCGAGGCTGGTCGCGGTGGTCGTCGAGCCGCCGGCGCCTCCACTGGTGCCGCCGCCCTGCGTCGCCCATCCGATCAGCCCGGTGGCGGGCGGGCCGGTCGGGCTGCTGGTCGGCGTGGCCGCCGGTGTGGCCGTCGGGGTGCGTGTCGGCGTTGCCGTGGGCGTCCCGGTGGGGGTGGAACCGGCGGGCTGGAACTGCCAGCTCTTGCTCACGACCGAGTCGCACGAGTTCTGCTGCACCAGCGCGCCCGGCGCGGTCGAGTTGTCCTTGGTGTTCAGGCACTTGGCGCTGCCCACGTTGACGACATGGTACGCCGAGCCGCCGGCGGTGATCTGCCACGTCTGCGACGACGCTCCGGTGCAGGACTCCTGCTCCACGGCCTTGCCCGCGGAGGTCGAGGCGCCGGCGACGCCCGCGCACTTGCCGCTGTTGCCGGCGGTCAGCCGGAAGCCGCCGCCCTGGGCGGCGAGGGTCCACCTCTGGGCGGACGAGCCGTCGCAGCCGGACTGCGTGAGCTGCACGCCGTCCGCCGTGCTGCTTCCCGGCACCGTGAGGCACAGGCCACCGGCCGCGTTCACGATCTGGTACGCGCCCGCCCCGGGCGCCGCGCTGAAGACGCCGCCGACCAGGGCGACGATCCCTGCGACGATGCCGATCACCTTGACTCCGGTTCTGGTTCTGGTTCTCAAGCCGAGCTCCTTGCGGGTCATGCAGGACCCCTGACCGGGGGGTGGCGAGGGCCACTCCTGGTCCCGCTGGGAGGTGTTCACGAGCCGGGGCGCACCATGTCCCGCTAGTCCAGATAGCAAGATGCGATACACATATATGAACGCCCTGAGCACGTAATCCGGGACGCTAGACACGTGCCGAGGGGTGGTCAAGAGTCGTGGTGAAGCCTGCGCGGATCCGGGCCCGCGGCTCCTTTCCAGTCTCCACCGGGCATCCACGGGGCACCTGCGGGTACGGCCCGGCCGCCGCCCCGGGCCGTGATCAGGCAGCCACGGGGCCGGGGCTGACGCGCGTGAAACATTCATCGCGGGGGTGGCGCCCTCCCGCGGCGGCGGACTTGCGCCGCTACCCGTCCGGGTGGACCGGGCCGATCACGTTGATGCCACGGCGGCGAGCCGCCGGAGCGAGCGGCGGAAGAAGGCGTGGTTCAGGGGCTTGAGCAGCAGCCACCCCAGCCGCCCGGCGGCGCCGAAGGGGACGTCCAGATCCTCCTCCCACACGATCGTGGAGGCTCCCGCGGCCCGTGGCAGCACCCGGAAGCGGCCCGTGCCCCGGATCACCCGGCCCGTGTGCCGGACCGCGACCTCGTGGGGAGGGTCCCACGCGGTGATCTCCATCGTGTCGAGGAACCCCACCGGGCCCACCCCGGTGAAGGCCGCCAGGCGGTCACCCGCGCGATGTCCGAAGCCGCTGACGGCCCACGCCCGGGTGAGCAGCATCCACTCGTGGTGCCGCGGCCAGTCCGTCAGCACGGCGAAGACCCGCTCGGGGTCCGCCGCCGCGTCCACCGCCACCAGCAGTCGGCTCATGTCTCTGTCTACGATTCCGCCGCCCTCTCCGGACGCCTGTGACGGGAACGTACCTCCCGTGCCGTGACCCCGGCGACCCGGCTCACTTTCCCGGCCGCCGGCCCGAGACCGTCATCGTGCTCATTTCACCTGGTCGTCGCCGGAAGGACCGGTGGGCGCCATCCGGCCACCGAGGGGGGCGCTGTTAGGTTTGGGCGTATTGCCCGACGCCTCCGCGGAGTGACGACCATGCCGGCCGGATCCTCATTGCCCCCTTCCCTGCTGCGTGCGCTGGCGCGGCCCGTGGCCCCCGGAGCCCTCTCCGACATCGAGCACGTCGTCTTCCTGATGCAGGAGAACCGTTCGTTCGACCACTACTTCGGCAGCATGCGGGGAGTGCGCGGCTTCGGGGACCGCAACGCCGTGTCCACCCGCGCCTGGCGCCCCGTCTTCGAGCAGGACGGCGTTCTGCCCTTCCCGGTCCGGGAGGCCGCCGCCGGCGCGGGGGCCGACCCGATGCTGGTCGACACCCACGACCACACCTGGCTGGGCACGCAGAACGCCTGGGCGATGGGGTGGAACGACGCCTGGGTGCCCAACAAGGGCCCGTCCACCATGGCCTACTACGACCGCCGCGACCTGCCGTTCCACTACGAGCTGGCGGAGGCGTTCACGATCTGCGACGCCTACCACTGCTCGATGCTGAGCTCCACCACGCCGAACCGCAACTACCACATCTCCGGATACACCGGATATGAGCCGGGGACGGAGCAGCGGGCCGTGGACAACGGCGCCTGCGAGGAGGACGGTCACGCCGGCTACGACTGGGTGACCGTTCCCGAGTTGCTCAGTGAGGCGGGCCACGGCTGGCAGGTGTACCAGGAGTGGGACAACTTCCAGTGCAACAACCTGGAGTTCTTCGCCGCGTTCAAGGCCGTGATGACCAAGCTCGGCCTGGCGAGCATGCACTCCTTCTACGAGCAGGTCCGGGTGGCCGACGACCCCGCTCCGCTGCTCGCCGAGCTGGAGGAGAGGGTGGCACGGCTCGGACCGGCCGACCGCGATCTCTATGACCGGGCGCTCCGCCGCACCAGGACGGGTGGCCTGGGGGAGTGGTTCGCCGCCGACGTGGCGGCCGGCCGCCTTCCGGCGGTGTCGTACGTCGTTACCTCGCTGGCCGACTCCGAGCATCCGGAGGGGTCGTCGGCCGTCGAGAGCGGAAGGGTGGTCTACCAGGTGCTCGACGCTCTCGCGTCGCATCCGGAGGTCTGGGCGCGTACGGCGGTGTTCATCACCTACGACGAGAACGACGGCTTCTTCGATCACGTCCCGCCGCCCGTCCCGCCGGAGGGCACAGCCGGGGAGTTCGTCAACGGCCGCCCGCTGGGGCTGGGGATGCGGGTGCCGATGATCGTCGTGTCGCCGTGGAGCGCCGGGGGGTTCGTCTGCTCGCAGACCTTCGACCACAGCTCCACCGTGCGCTTCCTGGAGACGTGGCTGGGCATCAAGGCGCCCGACATCGGCCGCTGGCGCCGCACGGTGGCGGGCGACCTCACCTCGGCCTTCGATTTCACCTCCGCCTCCGTCGTGGACCTCACCTCCGCGCCCGGTTCCGCTCCGGGGCCGGCCGCCTCCGTGGCGCCCGCTCCGGCGGGAACGGCGGTCGCCGGCCGCTGGTATCCCTCTGCCCCGGAGGAGCAGCGGATGCCCGTACAGGAGCCGGGGGTCAGGCCGGCCCGGCCTCTGCCGTACCAGCCGGACGCCTGGGCCCGGGTCCGCGGCCGGTCGGTCGAGATCTCCATGGGCAACACCGGCAGCGCCAGCGCCCACCTGTCCCTTTACGGCTACCTGGGCGAGCTGGCCCGGCCGTCGCACTACGACGTGCTCGGCGGCGCCCGGGAGGTGATCTACTTCCCCTGCCCGTCGTACGACCTGGTCCTCACCGGGCCGAACGGCTTCCGCCGCGAGTTCCGCGGGGGCCCCGGTGACCCCGTCGAGGTCACCAGCGCGATCGACGCGGCGACGCGGACCATCGAGATCGCCGTCGCGAACACCGCCGGATCGCCGGTCGAGGTGACGATCACCCCCCTGGCGTACGGCGGGGCGCCACGGTCCCTGCGGCTGGCGCCCGGCGGCGCGGCGCGGGTTCCCTGGCACGCGCCGGACGGCTGGTACGACGTCCTGGTGGCCCTGGCGGGGGGCGGCGGCTTCGCCCGGCGGCTGATGGGCCACATCGAGAACGGGAGGCCGAGCGTGACGGGATGACCGGCGTGTCGCGCCGCCCGCGGCGGGGTAGGGGGATCGTGCAGCCTGGTAGGTGATATGCGATGTCGCTGACTCTGGCGCTGGCGGGGGACACGATGCTGGGGCGGGGAGTCGCCGGCATGATCGCCCGCTCGGCCGACCCGGCCCGTTTCTTCTCGCCCGACCTTCGCGAGCGGATCGACGAGGCGGACATCCTCATGCTCAATCTCGAGTGCTGCGTGTCCGATCGCGGCGCCGAGTGGCGGGTGCCCGGCAAGCCGTTCTACTTCCGGGCCCCGACGCGGGCGGCTGAGCTGCTGGCCGGGCTGGGTGTCGGGTGCGTCACTCTTGCCAACAACCACGCGATGGATTTCGGCGCGGACGCGATGCTCGACACCCGCGAGCATCTGAGGCGCGTGGGGATCCGCAGCGTCGGCGCGGGGGCGGACGAGTGCCAGGCCCGCGAACCGGAGATCATGCTGGTACGCGGCCTGCGCCTGGGGGTGCTCGGCCTGACCGACCATCCGGCCGACTTCGCGGCGTCCGCCGTACAGCCCGGCGTGGCCTACGCCGATCTCGCGTCGGGCGTGCCGCCGTGGCTCGTCGCGAACGTCAAGGAGCTCTGCGAGCGTGCCGACGTCGTGCTCGTGGCGCCGCACTGGGGCCCGAACATGGTGGACAGGCCACGCGCGTACATCCGCGCGGCGGCGCAGGCGCTGACGTCCGCCGGAGCGACGCTGGTGGCGGGGCATTCTGCGCACGTCTTCCACGGGGTCGCCCCGCCCGTCCTCTACGACCTCGGCGACTTCATCAACGACTACATCGTGGACGAGACGCTGCGCAACGACCTCGGCCTGCTCTTCCTCGTCGGGGTCGACGAGACGGGGCCCCTGCTCGTGCGGGCCGTGCCGATCAAGCTCGAGTACGGCAGGACCCGCCTGGCCCAGGACGAGGACCTGCGCTGGATCCGCGACCGCTTCCGCGCCGCCTGCGGGGGGTTCGGATGCGAGGTGACCGAGGAGGACGGCGAGCTCGTCATCGAGACGCGCTGAGCCGGCCGCTCAGGGGGATCCGGCAGAGACGGGGACCGAGCACAGACGGGGCATGGTCACGGGCGGCCGATCAGCGTGCCGATGCGGAGGGCGGCGGCCAGGGCGTCGGGCTCGCCCGTCCACCTGTACACGTCCGCGGCCGTGTCGGTGAACTTGATGACGTGCTCGTCGCCGTGTGCCACGGCCCGGTCGAGCACCTCCTCGACCGGATCCTCGGCGACCGGCGCGACCGGCAGCACGGCGCGCGGTGCGGCCTCGGCCGGCGCGTACGCCGAGACGATCGCGGCGGAGGTCGCCCAGATCGCGGTCAGGCTCGGCGCCCACAGCTCGTACGGCAGCACCGGCAGGGTGTGCAGCACGGCGTTGGGGGCGGTCGCCGTGTGCACCAGCAGCACCGGGCTGGCGTGGCCGTGGGTGAGGTAGTGCAGCGTGGCGGCGGTGACGAGCTCGGTGAGCAGCGTGCGCACGTCGTCAGGACCGGACGGCCCCCGCAGGGCGGAGACCGAGGACGGCCATTCGGGCAGCTTCGCGAGCTGGCCGAACCGGCTTCGCACGTTGCCCGTCTGGTCGGGGATGCGGGCCACCGCGTCCAGGGCGGCACCCGGGCGCAGCCCGCCCGACAGGTCGTGGACTCCGGGCACCCGGAGGGCCCGTGCCGCCCAGAACGCCAGGCCGTGGGCCAGCTCGGTGAGCGCCGCCGGGCCTTCCACGCCGTCCTCGACGAGGGCGCGCACCGCGTGGCCGACCCGGATCACCCCGTGGGTGGTGCCCGCGACGATCCCCGGGAGCAGGCGCGGCCACCATGTGACGACGACATCCCGCCACGGCTGTTCCCGGACCTGCCGTTCGAAGTAGGCGCTCCAGTCGCCGATCCGCCGGCCGTCGCCGAGCGCCGACATCCAGTTCTCCTCGGTGATCGGGTCACCGGCGGCCGGCAGGTCGTCCAGGCGGCGGATGTAGGAGCCGACCCAGCGCTCCACCACGTCGGCGCGCCCGCGCCGGACGAGGACCTCGGCGGCCATCGGGCCGTGGTTCGTCAGCTGGTCCTCGCCCCACTCCGGCCCTGTTCGCCGGAACCGGTCGTACGCCTCGGCGAGGGTGCCCGTCGTGCCCTCGTTCATGGCCATGGAAGCCTCCGTCATCCCGCGCCCCCTGTGCGCGCCCTCGGGCAGCGTCTCACACACATGGGCGTACGGAAGATCCGTTATCGGGATTTCGGCGGACTCGCCGAAGGGCTCGACCGGGTTCCGCTCGACACCGGAAGGTGCTCTCTCCGCGGGACGGACCGGCGGCGCGCGAGTGCCGGGTGGACCGTCATGTCGGGACGGTCCACCCGGCACCTCTGTTCGAGAGGCCGGACGTACGACTGGCCGGCCGCTCGACGCCCCGCACCCCGAGATTCAACGCGGCCGGCCCGCCGCGCTCCGTACGACGGTCGTGGTCAGGCGTGGACCAGCGGTGTCTCCACGAGGTGCTCGGCGAGGAACCACGCCTGCAGCTCACCCGTACGGATGACGTCGGAGACGAGCAGGTCGTTGGTCCCGTCGTCCCCCATCTCGGCGGCCCGGGCCGCGGCGTCGTGCGAGGCGACGAGGATCGTCTCGTGTGCCTCCAGGAGGCGGGACAGCATGGCGGGCACCTCCTCCACGCCGTCCGGGGGCCGCGGGATCACGGTCATCTCGGCCACCTGTCTCGGGTCGCCGACCGCGACCCCGCCCAAGGTCTGGATCCGCTCGGCGATCGGGTCGATGATCTCGAGCTGTTCGGTCGCGTGCTTGTCGAGCAGCAGGTGGAGCTGGTAGAAGGTCGGGCCCCGCATGAGCCAGTGGTGCTTCTTGTAGAGGCTGTAGAGGATCTGGGTGTCGGCCAGGATCTGGTTGAGCCGCTGGCAGGAGTATTCGCGGGTCTCCTTCGGCAGCCCGATCGGGAAGTCTCTGACGGTCCCGAACCGCTGGATCTCCATGCTCTTCTGGTGCAGCCAGGGTTGGCTGCTCTCACGGGGCTTAACTCTGGCGGAAGGGTTGACAGCCAAGGCGTCTCTCCTCACGTGGGAACCGGTGACGCGCCCATATACAGCGGTTATGTCCGCTCCGCTCCTATAAACCCTCTCTGAATGGCATGCATACGTTAATGAGGGTTTGAACCATTGGCCCGGGGGGCTGCGTACCTTCGAGGTGTTGAGACTTTCGCAACGGCGCACGATCGCCGGAGCCGCCGCCGTGCCGGCCCTCGCCCTGCTGTCCGCCTGCACGGCCGGTCAGGCCGCGCCGGCCGGGCCCGGATCCCTCCCCGCCGCCTCCGGGACGCCCCTCACCGTCGAGCAACTCGCCGCCGAGGCCGGCTGCGCGCCGAAGATCCAGATCGACGCCGCCGAGCTCCGGCAGGGCTACTGCCGGACCTCGATCGGCGACTTCTTCATCACCACCTTCGCCACCCAGCGGGGCAAGGACGCCTGGATGGACCAGGCGCCGGAGTACAACCCGCACCTCGTCGGCAACCTGTGGACGGCGCTGGCCCCCCGGGCCGTGCTCGACCGCCTGCGGGAGCGGATCGGTGGCGATCTTCATCTCAGGGACCACCGGGTGAAGAGCCCTTCGCCGCACTGACCCTGCGAGGGCTCATCGACGTCGAGCATTGCATTTCATAGGCGATCGTTGGATTGATCTTTGCTTGTGCAAGCTCTACTGTGGGTGCCGTGTTCCGGATCAGTGAGGCGGCGGCGCTGCTGGGCGTCAGCGCGGACACGGTGCGGCGATGGGTGGACTCCGGGCGGCTCACCGCCGAGCGCGACGATCACGGCCATCGGATCGTGGCCGGTCGCGACCTGGCGGCGTTCGCGCGCTCGCAGGCGGTCCGCGACGAGCGGGGCGGCGCGACCTCCTCGGCCCGCAACCGCCTGCGCGGCATCGTCACCGAGGTGGTCAGGGACGGGGTGATGGCCCAGGTGGAGATCGCCGCCGGCCCGTTCCGTGTGGTGTCGCTGATGAGCCGGGAGTCCGCCGACGACCTGGGCCTGGAGCCCGGCGTCGTCGCGGTCGCCGTCGTGAAGTCGACGAACGTCGTCGTCGAGCGTCCGGTCGCCTGACATGTCCGTGGTCCGGCGGGAGCGCGTGCGCGGGCAAGCCGGGAGCGCACATGCGGGAGAGGGCGGGGAACTTGCGGGGGAGTTTCGAGTGAGGTCGTTCGGTAGGCGCGTGCTGGGAGCGCTGGTGGCGCCGGTGCTCGTCGCGGGGGTGCTCGCTACGGCCGGGTGCGCGAACAAGGACGAGCGGACGCTGACCGTCTTCGCGGCGGCGTCGCTGACGGAGTCGTTCGGCGCGCTCGGCACGGCGTTCCAGGCCTCACACCCGGGGGTGAAGGTCAAGTTCAACTTCGGCAGCAGCGCCACGCTGGCGCAGCAGATCGCGCAGGGCGCGCCGGCCGACGTGTTCGCCGCCGCCAGCCCGGCGACGATGGCGCAGTCCAAGGCGCCAAAATCCCGGGTCTTCGCGCGCAACCGGCTGGAGATCGCCGTGCCCAAGGGGAACCCCGGGCACGTGGCCGGCCTCAAGGACCTCGCGAATCCGTCCCTCAAGGTGGCGTTGTGCGCCCCTCAGGTGCCGTGCGGCGCAGCCGCCGTGAAGGCCCTGGCGGCCGGTGGGGTGACGGTCAAGCCCGTCACGCTGGAGCAGGACGTGAAGGCCACGCTGACCAAGGTGCGGCTCGGCGAGGTCGACGCCGCGCTGGTCTACCGTACGGACGTCAAGGCGGCGGCGGGCGCGGTCGAGGGCATCGAGTTCCCCGAGGCCGGCAAGGCGATCAACGACTATCCCATCGCCACCGTGCCGAAGACCCGGCAGTACGCCCTTTCGAGGGAGTTCATCGACCTCGTCCTGTCCGACGAGGGCCGCAGGGTCCTGTCCGGTGCGGGATTCACCCCGGTCTGAGCGCCGTGGTCGTGAGAGGCCGGACGCCGTGGGGGCTGGCCGTCCCGGCGGTGGCCGGGATGGCGTTCCTCGTGCTGCCGCTCGCCGGGCTGCTGGTCCGCGCGCCCTGGCCGACGCTGCTCGTCCGGCTGGCCGAGCCCCGGGTGGTCGAGGCGCTGCGCCTCTCCCTGCTCACGGCGACGGCGGCGACGGCGTTGTGCCTCGTGCTCGGTGTGCCGCTGGCCTGGCTGCTCGCCAGGGCCGCCTTCCCGGGCAGGGGGCTCGTGCGGGCGCTGGTGACGGTGCCGCTGGTGCTGCCGCCGGTCGTCGGCGGAGTCGCGCTGCTGCTCGTGTTCGGGCGCAACGGTCTGGCCGGCCGATGGTTCGCCGGCGTCTTCTCCCTGCCGTTCACGACCGCGGGGGTCGTCGTCGCCGAGGCGTTCGTCGCCATGCCGTTCCTGGTGATCAGCGTGGAGGGCACGCTCCGCGCCGCCGACCTCCGGTACGAGGAGGCCGCCGCCACCCTCGGGGCCTCCCGCTGGACGGTGTTCCGCAGGGTCACCCTGCCCCTCGTCGCGCCGGGGGTCACGGCGGGAGCCGTGCTGTGCTGGGCGCGGGCCCTCGGCGAGTTCGGCGCGACGATCACCTTCGCGGGGAACTTCCCCGGCACCACGCAGACGATGCCGCTGGCCGTCTACCTGGCTCTGGAGAACGATCCCGACGCCGCCATCGTCCTCAGCCTCGTGCTGCTCGCCGTCTGCGTCGCCGTCCTCGCCGCGCTCCGCGACCGCTGGATCAGGGCGTGACGGGTGATCGGCGGATGACGGGGGCCGGGTGGCCGCGGTGCTGAGCGCGCGTCTGGTCGTCGAGCGCGACGGGTTCCTGCTCGACGTCTCCATCGAGGCCGCGGCGGGCGAGGTCGTCGCGCTGCTCGGCCCCAACGGCGCGGGCAAGACGACCGCGCTGCGCGCGCTCGCCGGTCTCGTACGGCTCTCGCGCGGCGAGATCGTCCTGGACGGCGAGGCGATCCACGAGCACCCGGCCGAGCGGCGCTCCGTCGGCATGGTCTTCCAGGACTACCTGCTCTTCCCCCACCTGTCGGCCCTCGACAACGTGGCGTTCGGGCCGCGCTGCCAGGGAACGCCCAAGGCGCGGGCGCGTGATCAGGCCCGGGACTGGCTCGAACGCGTCGGCCTGGGCGCGCATCTGCACGCCCGGCCGAGGGAGCTGTCCGGCGGCCAGGCGCAGCGGGTGGCGCTCGCGCGGGCCCTCGCCGTACGGCCGCGCCTGCTGCTTCTGGACGAGCCGCTGGCGGCGCTCGACGCGCACACGCGCCTGGAGGTCCGGGCGGGGCTCCGCCGCCACCTGGAGGACTTCGGCGGCGCGACCGTCCTCGTCACCCACGACCCGCTGGACGCGATGGTGCTGGCCGACCGCCTGGTGGTCGTCGAGAACGGTGCGATCGTGCAGCAGGGGTCGCCCGCCGAGGTGGCCCGTCAGCCCCGTACGGACTACGTCGCCCGCCTGGTGGGCCTCAACCTCTATCGCGGGGTGGCGGCCGGGCACCGGGTGACGATCGCCGGGGCTCTCACGCTGAGCGCGGCCGAGGAGCTGTCAGGGCCGGTGTTCGTCGCGTTCCCGCCCTCGGCGGTGGCGCTGTTCCGGACACGTCCCGACGGGACGCCGCGCAACACATGGGCGGCGACGATCGCGGGCGTCGAGCGGCACGGCGACCAGTTCCGGGTGAGCCTCGACGGCCCGCTGAGCGTCTCCGCCGACGTGACGGCCGCAGCGGTCGCGGACCTCGGCCTGCTGCCCGCTCAGGAGGTCTGGGTCGCCGTCAAGGCCACCGAGACCCACGCCTATCCGGCCTGATCCGGGGAGGCGCCGCGCCGGACCGCGGTGACGATGCGGTCCAGGCAGGCCAGGTCGGCCGGGTCGAGGGCCAGAAGGGAAGCCGGCGGGCGGTTGAGCAGGCGCTCGGCCCGCCCGGCCGCCGCCGCGCCCTCCGGGGTGATCGTGACGACCTTCACCCGGCGGTCGCCCAGGTGCGCCGCCCGCTCCACCAGGCCGCGCCGTTCAAGGTCGGCGACGACCACGCTGGTGTAGGGGGCGTCGGTCACGAGCCGGTCGGCGAGCGTGCGCAGCGTCACGGGGCCGCCGGCGACGACGATCAGCGCCTTGACCCGGACGAAGCTCAGGCCGAGGGCCGCCGACACCTCCTTACGGCGGTCGTTGTCGTCGACGACCAGCGCCCGGACGCCCCGCCAGATGCGCTCGGCCACGCCCCCGGCATCTTCACGAGGCCCCTGGTCGCCGGCCGCCGCAGGCGTGGCGCCGCCGCCGGGCCCTCGGCCCGTGGCGTCGTCACGGGGGGCCGCGGCGCCGCCGCCCCCGTGATCGGCGACGCGTTCATCCGTCACGGGTGCCCACCGCCTCCAGAGGTCTGAGGCGGGCCGCCGTCCGCTCCGCCGTACCGGCGGCCCAGCGGCCGGTCGTGGCGACGGCGAGCGACAGCACCAGCAGGCCGTAGGCCGCGGTGATCCACCAGCCGGCCCGCGCCGCGCTCACGAAGGCGGCGCCGTGCGCGGTCCCGGCGACGACCGCTCCGGCGATGGCCACGCCGAGCGACTGGCCGATCTGGCGGCTGGTGGAGGCGACGGCGGCGGCCACCCCGGCCTGGGCGAGCGGCATCCCGGACACGGCCGTGTTCGTGATCGGCGGGTTCACCATCCCGAAGCCGAGACCGAAGATCACGTAGATGCTCAGCACCAGCGGCAGGGGAGTGGTCAGCGTCATCCGGGTGAGCAGGACGCCCCCTACGGTGAGGCACGCGCCCGCCACGAGCAGGGACGTCCTGGGCCCGCGAAGGCCCACCAGGCGGCCCGACAGGGGGCCGAAGATCAGCGTCATCAGCGCGACCGGCAGCGTGCAGAGCCCCGCGTCGAGCGCGGACAGGCCGCGGTTGCTCTGGAGGTAGAGGGTGTTCAGGAAGAGGAAGGATCCCAGCGCGGCGAAGCCGCAGATCGCGATCGCCGCCGCTCCCGAGAAGGGCGCGCTCCGGAAGAACCGGATGTCCAGGAGGGGCTCCTCCCGCCGCAACTCGTACGCGACGAGCGCGGCCAGCGCGATCGCGGCGACGGCGAAGCAGGGCCCGCTGACGGCCCAGCCCGCGCCGGGCCCCTCGATGATCCCGTACGTCAGCGACGCCAGCAGGACGATGACCAGGAGCTGGCCGACGGGGTCCGCGCGGCGCGCCTTGGCCGCCTTGGACTCCGGGACGAACAGCCACGTCAGTGCCAGCGCGGCCAGCCCGATCGGCACGTTGATCCAGAAGATGGCCCGCCAGCCGACCGTGTCCGTGAGGAGGCCGCCGACGACGGGCCCGAGCGCCATGCTGATTCCGACGACGCCGCCCCACACGCCGATGGCCTGGGCGCGCTCCCTGCGGTCGGTGAAGGTGTTCGTGATGATCGACATGGCGACCGGGTTCAGCATCGAGCCGCCGAGCGCCTGGACCACGCGGAAGACGACCAGCCACCCCAGGCTCGGGGCGACGCTGCACAGCAGCGACCCGGCGGTGAAGGCGACGAGGCCGGTCTGGAACGTCCGCCGCCGCCCGATCCGGTCGGCCGTGGACCCGGAGAGCATCAGGAAGCTGGCCAGCGTGAGCGTGTAGGCGTCGATCGTCCACTGCAGGCCGGACACCTGCGCGTGCAGCTCGTGGCCGAGCGAGGGGAGAGCCACGTTCACGATCGTGTTGTCCAGCGCGACGATCAGCAGGCTCATGCAGCAGATCAGGAGGACGAGTATCCGCCTTCGGCGGCTCATAGGCGACACCTCATTAGTTGTGCTAACACAACAGTACAGGTGCGCCCAGAGTGGGCAGCTCACGGGCCGGTCACCGGGTGGGAGGCCGTCCCCGGCGGCCTCCCGGCGGCGTGCTCAGACCTCCAGCCTGTCCTCGATGGTCCGGAGCTGGTGGCGTGCCATCGCGAGGTTGGCCCGGCTCCGTTCGAGGGCGAGGTAGAGGAACAGGCCCTTGCCGCCGCGGCCGGTCAGCGGCCGGATGATGTGGTACTGGCTCTGCAGCGTGATGAGGATGTCCTCGATGGCCTCTTCGATCTTGAGCGCGTCCATGGCCCGCAGCTTGGCCTTGACGACCTCCGTGTTGCCGGCCGCGGCCACCTGGAGGTCCAGCTCCTTCGAGCCGCCAAGGGTGCCCAGCGCCATGCCGCTGCCGTAGTCGACGACGGCGGCGCCCACCGCTCCGTCGATGGACAGCATCTCCTTCAGCGAGATGTCCATGTTCGCCATGTGGTCTTCTCCTATTCGTTGGCGCGTTCGACGATGGCGGCGAGTGTGGCCGCCGTCTTGCGTCCCTCGATCCGGAGCAGGCCGAGGTTGGCCCCAGGGCCCGCGAGAACGGTGAGGACGAGCGTGGGCCCCGCGGCGTAGGACGCGGTGTGACCGAGAGTGGCGGAGATCAGGGTCTCCTCCAGCCGGCCGATACGGGCGAGGCCGGCCATCCGGCGGCTCAGCGACAGCAGCGCGGACGTGAGCGCCGCCGTCTGCTCGGTGGTCTGCTCGGTGCCGGCGACCAGGTCCGTGGTGTCCAGGTCAGAGGTGACGAGCATGCCGTCCACCGTGCAGACGAGCGCCCCGGTGATCTCGGGTGCGCGGCCGCGCAGCAGGACGAGCTCTTCCTGGACGTCGCGGCGCAGATCCATCGGAACACCCTTCCTGGCTCGTCTGAGCCATGTGCGCATGATCACTACAGCGCCTCGAGCGCGTCACGCAGCCTGATGAGCAGGTTCACGTCGGTCGCGTCCGCGTTCACGGCGAGAGGGCCCGAGGCATGCCGCCCCTCGGCCTGAGGGGGGCTCGCCGGCTCCTTTCCCGTTCCCGCGCCGCGGCCCGGCTGGGACCGGCCGCCGGGCGGCGTCCGCTTCGGGAGCGCGGGAGCCGCCGTCTGTCCCGTGTCGAGCAGCCCCGCGGCCGCAAGCTCCCGTACGGCGAGCAGGGTGGAGTAGGCGGGGCGTCCGAGTCGGCGGGCCAGCTCGGCGGGGGTGGCGGTGCAGTCGGCGGTGCGCATCAGCTCCCACTGGAGGGGGGTCAGCACCGCCCGCGCGGCGCCGATGTGGCTGACCGGCGTCACCGGCCGCCCGTCGAGCTCCGCCGACGGCCATGCCCGTTCCAGCCGCGACCGCCGGCGCGCGCACTCCCGCAGCAGGCCCGGGACGTCGAAGAACCAGTGCGCGCCGAGCCAGTGCTCCTCGCCCTCCTTGAACCGCGTCCTGGCGGGCCGTGCCTGGAGCAGGAAGTACGCCGCGTCGAGGGTCGCACCGAGCACGCAGAACTGCAGCTCGCCCCGGCTGAGGACCCCCTGGCGCACCAGGATGTCCCCGCCGTGCTCGTCCGGGCCGGCGGCCTGCCGTACGGTGCGCAGGCCGGTGGCGCTGATCCTGCCGGAGGCGGCCAGCAACTCTTCGACGCTCAGGGTGGCGGCGCACTCCACGTATGACACGCGGCCCTGTGAGAGGTAGACGGTGCCCTCCTTGCCCGCGCGGAGGGCGCCGGTCGTGCCGTCCGCGGCGAGGGCGGGCAGGGCGGTGTCGAGGGTCGATGCGGCCATGGCTCAGGAGGCGACCAGCTGGTCGGTGATGGTGAGCAGCCGTCGCCGGGCCAGCGCCAGGTTCGCACGTTCCCGGTCGAGGCGGAGGCAGACGAGCAGCGGCCCGTCGAACATCATCTCCATGGGACGGATGAGGTGGTAGCTCGTGTCCGTGGTGATGATGAGGTCCTCGACGCGGAACGACCCCTCCGGCGAGGACACGGCGACGCCGTCGATCGTGGCGCGGAAGGCCTCGCTGAGCCCGGCCGCCGATCTGGCCGGGTCGGGCATCCCTTTCTCCGCCACGGCCATGCCGCTGGTGTGATCCACGAGAATCGCACCGAGCGCGCCCGGGATCGACATGGCCTCGGAAAGGCAGTCCTCTATCCCGATCACCCGTAACTCCTCGTCGTCGGCCGATCTGCCCGGCCCACATTAGAGGAGCAGGTGGACGCTTCCGTCTGAATGTGAAAGGGGAGGTATACAGGTATTAGTCAGGCGGAATAAGGATTGTTCCTCCGGGAATGGTAATCGTCATTTCGCGAAACTTATTCATTTCGGGGTGGGCGAATCGGCCGGGACGACGTGGTGGCGTGTGAGCGGGGGCGGTCCGGTCGCGTGCGTTCCGGCGTTGTCCACAGGCGGGCGGGCGCGGTGCCCCGCCGTACGGCGTGCCGTACAGAATGGGAGGCGTGGAGCGGATCCTGGTCAGCGCGTGCCTGCTCGGCAGTCGTGTGCGCTTCGACGGCGGGGCGAAGACCAGCGGCGACGAGCTGCTGGCCGCCTGGCGGGCGGAGGGGCGGCTGGTGCCGTTCTGCCCCGAGGTGGAGGGCGGGCTGCCCGTGCCGCGCCCGCCCGCGGAGATCGAGGGCGGGGCGGGCGGTGCGGCCGTCCTGTCGGGCGAGGCCCGCGTGCTGACGCCGGACGGGAGTGACGTGACCTGGGCCTTCCTGTCCGGCGCGCGGCAGGCCCTCGCCGCCGCCACCTCCTCCGGCGCGCGGCTGGCGATCCTCAAGGAGGGCAGCCCGTCCTGCGGCTCCCTGCGCGTCCACGACGGCACCTTCAGCGGCCGCGCCGTCCCCGGTCGGGGGGTCACGGCGGCCCTGCTGGAGCTGAACGGCGTACGCGTCTTCGGGGAGGACCGGATCGCCGAGGCGGCGGCCCACCTGGACGCGCTGGTCAGGGAGAGAGCGGGTCGGCGGTCACGATGACCGCCTTCTCGTCGGGCTTGTGCACCAGGACGGTGTCGACGTAGGACCGCACGGCGGCCTTGAGCCCGACGTCCTTGCCCGCCGCCTCCGACATGTACCACCGGTGGTCGAGCACCTCGTGGAAGAGCTGAGCCGGCTCCAGCTTGCGCCGCATCTCGGCGGGGATGGCGCTCACCACGGAGTTGAACACCTCGGCGAGCCAGCGGTGGGCCACTATCGCCTCGTCCTCGTGCCGCAGGCCGTTCGACACGCGGAACGAGTCGAGGTCGTTGAGCAGCCGCCTGGCCTGGTTCTCCTCCACGTCCAGGCCGGTCAGCCGCAGCAGGCGGCGCTGGTGGTGCCCGGCGTCCACGACCTTCGGCCGCACGATGATCCGGGAGGTGCCGGCCTTGCGGCGGATCATCATCTCCGCCACGTCGAAGCCGAGCGAGTTGAGCCGGCGCACCCGCTGGTCCACCCGGTGCCAGTCGACCTCCTCGATGATCTCGTCCTGGGTCAGTTCGTCCCAGAGCCGGTGGTAGCGCTCCACGAGCTGCTCGGAGAAGGCCAGCGGGTCGATCGTGGGGTGGAGGAGGCCGCCGGCCTCCAGGTCCAGCATTTCGCCATAAATGTTGATGTGCGCCACGTCGATGTCGTGGGCCCGCTGCCCCTCGCTGATCGCGGGGTGCAGCTCCCCGGTCTCGGCGTCCACCAGATAGGCGGCGAAGGCGCCCGCGTCCCGGCGGAACAGCGTGTTCGACAGCGAGCAGTCGCCCCAGTAGAACCCGTTCAGGTGGAGCCGTACGAGCAGGACGGCGAGGGCGTCGAGCAGGCGGGTCAGCGTGTCCGGCCGGACCGAGCCCGACAGCACCGCCCGGTACGGCAGGGAGAACTGGAGATGCCGGGTGATCAGGGCGGAGTCGAGCTCGGAGCCGTCCTGCGCGGTGCGCCCGGTCACCACGGCGACCGGCTCGACCGAAGGGGCGTCGAGGCGCGCGAGGTCCCACAGCAGCCGGTACTCCCGCTTGGCGTACCGGGCGCTGATCTCCTTGATCGCGTAGACCCGGCCGGACAGCCGGGCGAAGCGCACGACGTGCCGCGATATGCCGCGGGGAAGGGTCACCAGGTGATGGACGGGCCACTCCTCGAGGGGGATGTCCCACGGCAGCCGGATCAGATCCGGGTCGCTGGGCGCGCCGATCATCTGCAAGGGCACGGTTACTCCTATTTTGAGGGTTACCGAACCTAGTGTCCCGGATAGAGTCGGGCGCTATGACGCTGGTGGACGACTTCCTCGACTGGTACCTGGCCGCGCATCCGGTGAGAGCGGCCCTTCTCGGGGCCGACGGCTTCGACCGTACGCTGGGCGATTTCAGCGAGGCCGCCTTCCTCGACCGGGATCGGGCGGCGGAGCAGTGGTCGCTGCGGCTCTCGGAGGAGCGCCCGGATTCGCTCGACGACGAGATCGACCGCGACCTGGTCGTCTCGCATCTGCGCGGATGGGTCGCCTCGGCCCGGTGGCCGGACTGGCGGCGCGACCCGTCCACCTATCTGGGTGCGATCTTCGGCTCGATGTTCGCGCCGTTCCAGCAGCGTCTGAAGCCGGAGGCCGAGCTGGTCGACGCGGCGGTGGCGCGGCTCGCCGACGTGCCCGCCGTGCTCGCCGCGTGCCGCGCGAACCTGGATCCGGATCTCGCCGCCGAGCTGCTCGTCACCCGCGGCCTCGGCCAGGCCCGTACGGCACGGCACTTCCTGACCCGGACGCTGCCCGCCGAGGTCCTCGACCCTGACCTGAGGGCACGGCTGGCCTCGGCAGCCGAGCCGGCGGCCGTGGCTTTCGACGAGTTCGTCCGATTCCTTGAGGGCTTCACCGCGGCCGGCACGTGGCGGATGGGCGAGAAGCTCTACTCGGAGCTGCTGGTCGACAGGGAGATGCTGGGGTACGGCGCCGCCGAGCTGCACGAGAAGGGCCGGCAGGCCTGGGCGGAGCTCGACGCCCGGATGCGGGAGGTCGCCGGCCGCCTCGGCTCCGGCGACTGGCGGGCCGTCATGGAGTCGGTGATGGACGACCATCCGCCGACGCTGGAGGACATGCGGGCCGAGTACGAGGCGGAGACCCTGCGGGCGCGCGAGTTCGTCAAGGAGCGGGAGCTGGTGACCTTCCCGGACGGGGAGGTGTGCCGGGTGCTGCCGTCGGCCGAGTTCCAGCGGCCGATCATCGCCGTGGCGCACTACCTGGCCCCGCCGCCGCTCAGCCCCTCGCGTACCGGTGCGTTCTTCGTGCCCTACACCCCCGACGGGTTCACCGAGGAGCAGGTGCGCCAGCGGCTGCGCACCAACTCCCGCGCCCAGATGCCGTCGATCGCCGTCCACGAGGCCTACCCCGGCCACCACTGGCACCTGTCCTGGATGGCCGGCAATCCGCGAAGGGCGCGCCAGATCTTCCGCACGCCGTACTTCACCGAGGGCTGGGCCCTGTACGTCGAGAGGCTCATGTACGAGCAGGGGTACTTCGACACCCCGCGTACCGAGCTGGCCCACCTGGACTGCCGCATCTGGAGGGCCGCGAGGATCGTCGTCGACACGGCGCTGCACTGCGGCGACATGACGATCGAGGAGGCCGAGACGTACATGGCCACCAAGGCGTCGCTGTCGCCGGGCACGGCCGCGGGAGAGGTCAGCCGCTACTGCGCCTGGCCGACCCAGGCGCCCTCGTACCTCACCGGCGCGCTGGAGATCGAGCGGATCCGGGAGGAGTGGACGGGGGACCTGCGGACGTTCAACGACACGATCGCCGGCTCCGGCGGGCTGCCGCTGGGCCTCGCCCGCAAGGCCGTCATCCGCTGAGCGCCGCGTCAGGAGGCTGCGTACGGGCGAGCCTCATCCGCTGAAGGCGCGCTCCACCACGGCGGCGAGCTGGTCGTCGGTGAGGACCGCGGGCCGGCCCACGCCCAGCGCGCGGACGTAGACCTCGCAGAGCCACTCCAGCAGGCGCGTCGCCTCGAACGCCTGCTCCAGCGAGCCGCCGATCGTCACGCCGCCGTGATTGGCCATCAGCGCCGCCTGCCCGCCGGCCAGCGCCTCGACGACGTTGGCCGCCAGCTCGGGGGTTCCGTACGTCGCGTACGGGGCGACCCGGACCGTGCCGCCGAGGAGCAGGGCGTTGTAGTGGATCGGCGGCAGCTCGGTCATGGTGGAGGCCACCACGGTCGCGAAGACCGAGTGGGTGTGGACGATGGCGCGCGCGCCGGTGGCGGCGTACAGGGCCAGGTGCATCGGCGTCTCCGACGACGGCTTGCGCCCGCCGCGGGCACCGGCCGTATCGGCGCTGCCACCGGGATGTCCAGCGCCACGGGCTTGTGGGGTGCCGTGGGCTTGTGGGGTGTCGCCGTCACGGACATGGTCGGTGTGGCTGTCATGGGCTTGTTCGGTGTGGCCGTCACGGGCTTGGGAGGCGTCCCTGACGGCGGCCGCGTCCTCCACCACCCGGCCGTCGAGATCAAGGACGGGGCAGTCCTCCGGCCGCAGCCGGTCGAGGGCCACGCCTGAGGGAGTGACCGCGACCAGGTCCCCGTGCCGGACGCTCAGGTTGCCGGATGTGCCGATGACCAGGCCCAGGGACACCGCCCGCCTGCCGTACTCGCAAAGTTCCCGCCGCAGCTCGTCCACGCGGTGAATCTACACAATCGGGCCGATTGGCCGCGTGGAGTGATTCGTGATGTCCTGGGGACATGTACGAGGCTTCCGAGTGGCGGCGTGACGGAGACACCATCCGCAGGACCGTCGTCGCCCCCGACTTCCGTACGGCCATCGCGATCGTGAACGACGTGGCCGAGCAGGCCGAGGCGCTGAACCACCATCCCGACATCGACATCCGGTGGCGAACCCTTCATCTGGCGCTCACCACCCATGACGCCGGCGGGTTGACCGACCTCGACTACAAGCTGGCCGCCCGGATCGACGCCATCGTCGCCGACCACCAGGCACGGTCGCACGCGGCAGAGTGAGACGCTGCGACTGGCCATGTCCAGCGCGCTCGCGCGGCGACATGGTGAACGCGTCTTGTGACCATGCGGCCATTGGTCACCAGTCAACGATCCCGACTTGAGCGGCACTCATGAATCAGGTGCTCGGGTTGTCTGGATGTGGTGGTCGCTAGCGGAGGTTGCATCGATCATGTGTTCGATATAGTGTTGGGGTAGCCGTTACAGGTGAGCTTAGTTGGCGGGCCGTTGTGGGCCATGCGCCGTGTGATGAGTAGCTGAGTCTGCGTGAGGGGTTCCCGGTCCGGGCGATCGGGAGGCAGTCTGTCGCTTTCGTTGCCGGTCAGGGGGTGCCCGCCGTGTCAGCTCCGTCTGCATCTTCGC